>JAVXFE010000104.1:0-263 GCA_036658075.1 Oscillospiraceae bacterium | reverse complement strand
AAAATATTTAATGCGGTTAATGCCAACAAGCAAACAGACGGTCTTATCGCTGTTCAGACTTATTTTAAGAATGACTTGCAAAATTACCTGAACGAACAGTTGACCTACCGCGAACCGTATAACCCCTCTACTGCATATAAGAAAACAAATATTATAGATTTCAACGGAGAGGGGTTTATCTGCCGTGTAGCCGGGGCGAAAGGCGTTGCGCCCGTCAATGGGTCTACCACCACTACATGGGCGCTCATAGCCAAACAAGGGGT
>JAVXFE010000103.1:0-6782 GCA_036658075.1 Oscillospiraceae bacterium | reverse complement strand
AGACGATAGATGGAACGCTCCATTTAGGAAAGCCTTCAACACCTTCTGAAAGAAGATGTATAAGTATGACAAACATACATAAAAAAAATTCAAAAATTGAAATCTCAGTAATTTTTCTTTTCATATCACGGCTCGCAATCAATAAAATATTATATATCCATGATACACCAGTATTTTAATTGTGTCAATGCAAATATTAAGAATATGACAAAAATATATTAAGTATAACTCCGCTTATATTAAAAGTTTGTTGAAAATGGCACTATTATATCAGATGATAGTGTAGTAAAATATGTAGAGATGGAGTATAAAGGAGAGATTAGCATGATATATGAAGCGTGGAATGGTTTTAAAGACGGCAAATGGACAAGCACAGTCGATGTCAGAGACTTTATACAAAATAATTATACGCCATATGATGGAAACGAAAACTTCTTGTCCGAAACGTCAGAGAAGACAAAGGCAGTGTTCTCGATTGCGAAAAATCTTATATTAGAAGAAATTGAAAAGGGCGTTATCGATGTAGAAACTAAGATAGTGTCGGGGATTGATAAGTTTGAGGCAGGGTATATAGACAAGCCGAATGAAGTTATTGTAGGGCTTCAAACCGATGCACCCCTTAAAAGGATTGTAAACCCATACGGCGGAATGCGAATGGTTGAACAATCCCTTTCGGCGTATGGCTATGAACTCGATAAAGATATAAAGAGACATTTTAAGGAATATCGCAAAACCCATAATGATGGAGTTTTTGATGCATATACCCCAAAAATGAGGATGGCACGAACTGTCGGACTTATGACTGGACTTCCTGATGCATACGGAAGAGGTAGGATTATTGGCGATTATAGGCGGATTGCATTATATGGTATCGATTATCTTATTGAAAAAAAGAGCGAGGACTTCATTAAGATTCAAAACGCCCCAGCAAGCGAAGACATAATTCGTGAGCGTGAAGAAATCAATATGCAAAAGCGTGCTTTGGGCGAGATTAAAAACATGGCACTTAAATACGATATCGATATGTCCATGCCGGCTAAGGACACTAGAGAGGCGATACAGTTCACATATTTTGGATATCTTGCAGCTATAAAAGAGAATAACGGAGCGGCAATGTCGTTTGGTCGAAACTCCACATTTTTTGATGTGTACATTAAGCGTGACATGGAAAATCGAAAGCTTGATGAAAAATCGGCACAAGAGTTGATTGACCAGTTGGTTATAAAATTAAGGCTTGTAAGACATCTCAGAACCCCCGACTATAACGAGCTATTTTCAGGCGACCCAACGTGGGTTACTGAATCCGTAGGCGGTATGGGCGAGGACGGAAGGACTCTTGTTACCAAAACGTCATATAGGTTTTTGCACACTTTAAAGAATTTAGACCCTGCCCCTGAACCAAATATGACGGTTCTTTGGAGTACGAACCTTCCAACGAACTTTAAGAATTATTGTGCAAAAATGAGCATTGAAACTGACGCAATCCAGTATGAAAGCGATGATAACATGCGACCGCTTTATGGCGATGATTATGCTATCGCCTGCTGTGTTTCTGCTATGGAAATTGGAAAACGTATGCAATTTTTTGGAGCCCGTGTGAATATTGCAAAGACCCTTTTAATGTCAATAAACAACGGCGTAGATGAGAAAAAGGGGATAAAAGTTCTCGATTCGGTTATGCCGATGAATGATGAAGTTTTGGATTATGAAAAGGTGATTTCGTCCTATTATACCGCCCTTGAAGAGGTTGCGGAGCTATACGTGAATACGATGAACACTATCCATTATATGCATGATAAGTACGCCTATGAGGCAGGGCAGATGGCACTTCATGATACCGAAGTAAAACGCTTTATGGCGTTTGGTGTGGCTGGGCTTTCTGTTGTGGCGGATTCGCTTTCTGCTATAAAATATGCAAAGGTTAAGCCTATTCGAAACAAAGATGGAGTGGCGGTTGACTTTGAGATTGAAGGAGACTTTCCGAAATACGGAAACGATATTGACGATGTGGATAACATTGCCGTTGACGTTTTAAAGAAGTTCTTTGCGGAGCTTAAAAAGCACAAGACTTACAGAAATTCAGAGCATACCCTGTCAGTATTAACCATCACTTCTAACGTTGTGTATGGCAAGAAGACGGGGACTACTCCAGACGGAAGAAAGGCAGGAGAACCCTTGGCACCGGGGGCAAACCCAATGCACGGAAGAGATTCAAGCGGAGCTTTGGCGTCGCTTAATTCTGTCGCTAAACTCCCATACCGAGGATGTTGCCAAGATGGTATTTCAAACACTTTTTCGGTTGTCCCAGAAGCTTTAGGAAAAGAAAGAGATGCTAGGATTAAAAACCTTGTTGCAATCATGGACGGATATTTTGTACAAGGGGCTTTTCACTTAAACGTGAACGTCCTAAACCGTGAAACCCTTGAAGACGCTATGGAAAACCCAGAAAAATACCCGACACTTACTATAAGAATTTCAGGGTATGCGGTTAACTTTAATCGCTTAACTCGTGAACAACAATTAGAAGTTATTTCCAGAACGTTCCATGACACGATGTAGTTTAAGTTAGAGTTAATTAGGGATTTAAGTTAGAGTTAATTGGAAGTTTAAGTTAGGAATTAATTAGGAGCTAATTCGTTAGGACTTTATTAGTGAGGAGCTAAATTTTATGGCAAAGGGGAGAGTTCATTCTATTGAAAGCATGGGATTAGTTGATGGACCCGGGATTCGGTATGTGGTGTTTATGCAGGGCTGTCACATTCGATGTGCGTATTGCCACAACCCCGACACATGGGGACTTAGCGGTGGCACTATGGTTGATTCTGCGGAGCTTGTGGATAAGATAAAGAGGTTTAAGCCGTACTTTGAGGCATCAGGTGGCGGTGTCACTTTTTCTGGTGGCGAACCGCTCCTTCAGTATGAGTTTTTGATTGATGTCTTAAAAAAGTGCAAAGAGGCAGGAATCCACACTGCAATAGACACGGCAGGCGTTGGACTCGGGCATTATGAACAAATCCTTGAAAATGTAGATTTGGTATTGCTTGATATAAAACACACCAAAGAAGAGGGCTATAAAAATATAACGGGGTTTGGAATGGAAGAATTTAACGTTTTCCTTGAGGCTTTAAAAAAATCAGGAAATGATGTGTGGCTTAGGGCGGTTATTATTCCAACCATAAACGACTATACCGATTATATAAGGGAACTTTGGGACTTGGCTAAAAAAATTCCAAGGGTAAAGAAGTTTGAACTTTTACCGTATCACACTTTGGGAGTGAATAAGTATAAGGAATTAGGGCTTAAATATCCTCTTGAAGGCGTTCCGCCTATGAACAGGCGACATGTCGAGAAATGGCAGGACGTGATAAACAAAGCCTTAATGGTAGAATAATTGGATATATAATAGCAGAATAATTGATATATTTAATAAAATAAAGTGCGTTGTGGGTGTGAAAATTACGCCCACAACAACCAAACGAAAAACTTTTGGATAATTTTAAAATTTATCTTGACAAATTTGAGAAGAAGTATTATAATATACGAGTTGGCTTTTTTAACAATCCCTCTGAAATGCGAGCATGCTGGAATTGGCAGACAGGCACGTTTGAGGGGCGTGTGTCTTTGGCGTATGGGTTCAAGTCCCATTGCTCGCACCAAATTATTGCCTGATTGTGTAAAGGTAGCACAAGTGACTCTGACTCACTTTGTCCGGGTTCGAATCCTGGTCAGGCAGCCAGGCGAAAAACCCCCCGAAACATTACTGTTTCGGGGGTTTTTAGTTAGTGTAAAAAAGTATATAAAGCGTCAAAAGTTGGTTTTATTGAATACATCAATCAAGCAACTCCTTCATCATCAAATCTACATCGGTGTAACTCTTACCCAGTGAATGTCAATACATTGCACGCAAAAATCATAGAATTATTTACGTGGATTTGGGAATGTTATTCGTAATGTTTCCACATACGTATGATTTTTACTATATGGTCTTTTTCGAAAACTTCATATACAAGTCTATGTTGTATGTTGATTCGCCTTGAATATAAGCCTTTTAAATCACCACTTAACTTTTCATAAGGCGGAGGGGTCTTAAATGGATTTGATTTTAAAATTTCGATAAGTTTTTTGGATTTAAGCGTTAAGTTAGCTTGTTTTAGATATTCAATATCCTTTATCGCTTGCTTGGTAAAGGCTAATTTAAACATCACCACACCACTTCACTTTCATCAAAGCATTCAGATAAAGGTGTGTTTTTGCCATCTATCAATGATTGTTTATATACAGGGTCAGAAGATAGATATAGCGTTTCTATAAGGGAATTATAGTCGGATTCGCTTATGATAACAGCGTTACCAATCTTAGTGGAAACATTGACAACCTCACTGTCTTCAATAGCCATATTTATAAGTTGATAAAGGTTATTTCTTGCATTGGTTATATTTGTATTATACATAATAGCACCTCCATAATTGATATTATAGCATACGCTTTAACGTACGTCAATGTATTATATGCAAAAATCATAGAATTATTTACGTGGATTTGGGCTGTCCGTGTTGGGCAGTCCTTTTTATCTCCAAAAATAATTCAAAGTCTATTGACACGTAAGATATTACGTGGTATAATATATATTGTAAGGGGGAGAACAAATGAAAAGCTACTCTTCGAGGGAAGTTTTAAAAATAATGAAGGCTGATGGGTGGTATGAAGTTGGATGTGATGGTGACCATCATCAGTTTAAACATCCAACCAAGGCGGGTAAAGCTACATTAACGCATCCGGTCAAGGACCTTCCTATACGGACATTAAAGAGCATTGAAAAGCAAACGGGGCTAAGCTTTAATTAGCCCCATCTCCCTTAATATTTTCAAGGAGGTTTTTAATTATGAAAGACAGATATGTGTATCCTGCAATATTTTATTATGATAATGATGGAATAGCAATTGAATTTCCTGATTTGCCAGGTTGCATGCCATGTGCGGAAACTACAGAACAGGCGGTGATAAACGCTAAAGAAGCACTAGGCTTACACTTGTACGGAATGGAAAAAGACGGAGACGAAATACCGAAAGCATCAGATATAAGAAAAATTACTATAGAAGAGAATGGAATATTAATGTTGGTTGATGTGTTTATGCCACCCATTCGAGATCGTATAAACAATCGTTTTATAAAAAAGACGTTATCTATCCCATACTGGCTAAATGTAGAGGCTGAAAGTAAAGGCGTTAATTTTTCTGGTGTATTACAAGAGGCATTAAAGGAATATTTGCAAATATCTAAATAATTCATCAAGAATATCAGGGGCTGTCCGTGTTGGGCAGTCCTTTTTATCTCCAAAAACAATTCAAAGTCTATTGACACACGTGTTAACACGTGTTATAATGTAATTGCGAGGTGAAGAAAATGACTTATGGGGAGTTAAAAAATTCTTAAAAAAGAACGGTTGTGTGTTTGATCATGATGGGAAACGCCATGAAATGTGGTATAGTCCCATGACAATGAAAAAATTTCCGATAGGAAGACACAACAGCCAAGAAGTATTTTCAGGCACTTACAACGCAATCATGAAACAAGCGGGGATAAAATAGTTCTCGCTTGACATATAATATAATGTGAGGTGATAAATATGTCAAAGTATGTATTTCCGGCAGTGTTTGAAAAAGAAGATGTAGGATTTTCTATCTATTTTCCTGATTTAGAGACGTGCTTTACGCAAGGAAATGATTTGGAAGACGGACTTAATATGGCAAATGATGTACTGTGTATGACTTTGTACGACATGGAAGTTGAAGGTGCGGAAATTCCAAAACCAACTGACCCTATGACAATAAAAAATAACGAAAAATCGTTTGTGACATTGATAGGTTGTGACACTTTAGAATATCGCAAATTTCACAATAATAAAGCGGTAAAAAAAACTTTAACGGTACCACAATGGCTTGACGAAATGGCAATGCAAGAAAATGTTAACTTTTCTCAAACTCTGCAACAAGCGTTAATTGAAAAGTTGAAAATCAGCAATTAAGTGAAGTGTTATCTAATTCATCAAGAATATCAGGGACTGTCCGTGTTGGGCAGTCCTTTTTATCTCCAAAAATGCAAACTTCTAAAAGATGGCACTCTATGGCACTCAAGCCGTGATATAATGTATATATTAAATTTAATATACATATAATTTGGAGGTAAAACTAATGGCAAGACCAACGAAAAAGGGGCTTGATTACTTTCCGTTAGATGTCAGTTTTGAGAACTCAAGTGTTGAGGATATTGAATGCATGTATGGCATGCTTGGAGTTGCGATAATAATTACGATGTGGCAATATATATATCGCACAAATGGCTATTATTGTGATTATAGTGAAAAAATCGCCCTTAGACTTTCGAAAAGGTTCGGAAATCAATTACATGCTATAAATAGCGAAAAAATGGCATATGATGTTTTTGATGAGGTAATAAAGAAGGCGATTGAATACGACGCTTTTGACGCCGATATTTATAAAAAATATGGGGTGCTTACATCAAAAGGAATTCAGGAAAGATATCTTGAAGCAACAAAAAAAAGAAAGAATGTGGAGGTTATTTCTGATTACCTTTTATTAAACGATGAAGCCAAAACAGTTAATGTATACATTAATGGAGTTAATGACGGCATTAACTCAAAAAAAGTAGACGTTAATACACAAAGTAAAGTAAAGGAAAGTAAATTAAATAAAAGTAAATTAAATAAAAGTAAATTAAATAAAAGTAAATTAAATAAAAGTAAATTAAATAAGAGTGAAGTA
>JAVXFE010000102.1:0-6824 GCA_036658075.1 Oscillospiraceae bacterium | reverse complement strand
TCTTCGATTGAAAAATCTTCTAAAACAGGTGATAACATTTTGCAGGGTCCACACCACTCCGCCCAAAAATCAATTAATACAGGCAATTCTGAATTCATAACTTCAGTTTCGAATGTTTCTTTTGTAATTTTTATTGTAGCCATAGTAAAACCTCCTTTGAATTTGCATAGCATAAAGTTCAATTGTATTAATGTTTACAAAATCATAAAAAAATAACCGCCATCAAATGAAAAATGGTAAAAACACTTGACAATCATCTTGATATGATGTAAAATACAGGTATAGAGGCAAGACTTATAACGGTTACGCCAAAGTTGTTTTTATATTAAAATAACCGCACACATTAGCGATGGGGCGGTTATTTTTTTATGTACTTTAATATTTCGAGTACCATTGCTAAAATAACAATGATTAGTATCAAATTTAAGTCCATAAGCCTCACCCCCTTTCAAAAAAGAGAGCTTGGCGTAACCGTCCAGTTTTCACTGTTTTAAATCTTGCCTCATATTTATTATAACATAGAATTTATTATATTACAATACATATGTGCGTTACAATTATGTTACAACCCATGCAAACGGAAAATTGTTCACAAACAATTTCGAAACGCCGATGGTGTAGTTCCTTACAGTAATCGTATTCATGTTGAGAGGATTGTCAAGTCTATGAATGAAAAAAACATTAAAATGCTTAGCCGTATACTTTTAAGTGCAATTTTGCTTATTGTTGCCTATGTTACGCCAGTTTCGGAAGAATTTAAACTGGCTCTGTTTTTGTTGCCTTATTTGATAATTGGGTGGGACGTTTTGTGGGACGCTATAAAAAATATAGGTCATGGTCAAATCTTTGACGAAAACTTCTTGATGGCTATTGCAACAATCGGAGCCTTTTTTATCCATGAATATCCCGAGGCGGTTTTCGTAATGCTCTTTTTCCAAATCGGTGAGTTTTTCCAAAGTTGTGCCGTCGAAAAAAGCCGAAAATCTATAGGCGAACTTATGGATATACGCCCTGATTATGCGAACCTTGAAATAAACGGCGAATATGTCAAAGTAAGCCCCGAAAAAGTTAAAATCGGCGATATAATTATTATTAAAGCCGGTGAAAAGGTACCGCTTGACGGCGTTGTTATTGAGGGTGAGTCAAGCCTAAACACCACCGCTTTAACGGGCGAATCCTTGCCGAGAGATATCAAAGTCGGCGATGAAGTTATTAGTGGCTGTGTAAACATGAGGGGACTTTTAAAGGTTAAAGTTTTGTGTGAAGAAGGTGAATCTACCGTCTCGAAAATGCTTGAACTTGTAGAACATTCAAGCTCGAACAAGGCTTCAGCTGAAAATTTTATTACTCGGTTTGCTCGATATTATACGCCCGTTGTGGTTATTGCGGCGGCACTTCTTGCGATACTTCCGCCACTTTTATTTGGCGGAATATGGAGCGAATGGCTAAATCGTGCTATGATTTTCTTGGTCGTTTCGTGTCCGTGTGCTTTGGTCATCTCTGTACCGCTATCGTTTTTTGGCGGAATCGGCGGTGCGGCAAGGCGTGGAATCTTATTTAAGGGTTCAAATTATTTAGAGGCTTTGGCTAAAGCCGACACTGTGGTCTTTGACAAAACAGGAACCCTAACAAGAGGAAATTTTGAGGTGACAAATATTCACCCTGAAAAGATTTCAGAAAACGAACTGCTTTTCATGGCGGTGGCGGCTGAAGTATATTCAGACCACCCTATCTCTCGCTCTCTAAAATGTGCATATAAAAATAAAATCGATAAAAGCCTTGTCACAGACGTTGAAGAAATTAGCGGAAAGGGTATCAAGGCTAAAATAAAAGGAACGCCTGTTTATGTCGGAAACGATAAGTTAATGCAAGATATCAAGGTGGATTGGCATGCATGTCGCACGCCTGGAACAATAGTCCACGTCGCTATAAAAGATGAATATGCGGGGCATATTGTCATATCCGATGAAATTAAACCCAGTGCGGGTCTTGCGGTTTCTCTTCTTAAAAAGAGCGGTATACGCAAAATTGTTATGCTTACGGGGGACCTAAAAAAGGTTGCCGACTCGGTGGCAAAACAGGTGGGAATTTCTGAAGTGCATTCAGAACTTTTACCGGCAGATAAGGTAAAATACATTGAAAATATGATTGATAATAAGAACGAAAACGGCAAAGTGGTCTTTGTCGGCGATGGAATAAACGATGCACCTGTACTGTCTCGGGCGAATGTTGGAGTCGCAATGGGTGCAATGGGTTCAGACGCCGCAATCGAGGCGGCAGATGTGGTCATAATGAACGACAAACCCGAAAAAGTAGCCTTAGCTATAAAGATTTCGAAAAAGACACTTAGGATTGTATGGCAAAATATCGCCTTTGCTTTGGGCATTAAAGCTATTGTTTTAGTGTGTGGTGCTTTAGGATTTACAAGCATGTGGGCGGCGGTTTTCGCCGATGTCGGGGTTTCGATTATTGCAATATTAAACGCAATAAGAGCTTTAAGGATTCGTCCTTAATCGCAGTGGAGGTGGAAAACTTTGAAAGAATATAAAATCAGCCCTAACGATGCGGGACAAAGGCTTGATGCGTTTTTAGGGAAGGTTTTAAACGCTCCTAAAAGCCTTATATACAAGGCGATACGCAAGAAACGTGTGAAAGTTAATGGAAAAAAATCCGAAATTTCGTATAAGCTTAAAACTCAAGACGTTTTACAGCTTTATATAAACGATGAATTCTTTAATGAACAAAAAACGGAGTTCCCCTGGATGGACCTTAAACCTAAGCTTGACATTATATACGAAGATGACAATATTTTAGTCGTGAATAAGCCGTCAGGAATGCTATCCCAAGCCGAGGCAGACGAAAATATTAACTCCCTTGAAAGTCATGTCAGAGCATATTTATATAATAAAAACGAAATAGATATAGAGAACGAACACACCTTTTTACCGTCGCTTTGTCATCGAATTGACCGAAACACGTCGGGGCTTGTCATAGCTGCAAAAAATGCAGAATCATTAAGGATTATTAATCAAAAAATACGAAATCGAGAGATTAAAAAGTATTATATTTGTGAAGTCGAAGGGAAAATGCCAAATCATAGCGGTGAAATTTCGGGGTATATTTCTAAGAATGAGCGTGAAAATAAGATGTATTTTTCCAAAACGGCCAAAGAAAATTCACGGGAGTGTAGCACACGATATAAAGTTTTACGTGAAGATGTGAGGACATCAAAACTTGAGGCGGAACTTATAACGGGTCGGACACATCAGATAAGGGCAACGCTTTCGTATCTCGGACACCCTATCGTTGGGGACGTTAAATACGGTGCCATGCATAATGGAAACAAGAGCTTTCAACATTTAGAGGCGTATAAGCTTTTGTTCGATTTTGTCAGTGACGGCGGAATCCTTGAATACCTAAACGGTAAAAAAATCAGTCTGGATTTAAAAGAAAATTAGAAGAAAATAAGGGCTAAAATTATTCTTATTAATATAACAAAAACGCACTTTTTTAAAGATTTAAAATAAGTGTCAAAAAAACGACATTTTTTTAAATTACCCCTTGTGAAATAATTTGTAAAGGTGTATAATGGAAGAAGTGTGACAATAATAAAAGATAATGGATAATTATAATATTAATAAAAAGAGAGGTAATACAAATGTCAATGTTTATCGATAAGATTAAAACGCTTGCGGGAATGAATAAGAAAACAATCGTCTTAGCTGAAGGTGAAGAACTTAGAACCGTTCAGGCGGCGGCGGAAGTCCTTAAAGAGGGATATGCCAATATTATATTATTAGGAAACGAAAATAATATTAAAGACTTGGCACAGGGACTTGATATTTCAAAAGCGACAATCATCGACCCTAAAACAAGTGAACTTACCGCTGACTTTGCGGACAAGTTCTATGAACTTAGAAAAGCTAAAGGAATGACTGAAGATAAAGCAAAAGAGACAATTCAAGATGTTCTGTATTTTGGCTGTATGCTTGTAAAATGCGGAAAAGCGGACGGCATGGTTGCGGGGGCGATAAACGCTACTGCAAGCGTTATGCGTTCGTCATTACAGGTTCTTAAAACTGCTCCGGGTACAAAAGTTGTATCGGCTTTCTTCCTAGTAGTAGTACCAAATTGTGAGTATGGTGAAAAGGGCGCGTTTATATTTGCCGATAGCGGACTTAATGAATATCCTGACGCTCCAAAACTTGCTGAAATTGCGGTTTCGTCTGCTAAATCTTTTGAAAGCTTAGTTGGCGCAGAGGCTAAAGTTGCCATGCTTTCGTATTCAACATATGGAAGTGCGAAATCTGAATATGTCGATAAGGTTACGGAGGCTACTGCTATTGCAAAAAGTCTTGCACCGAACCTTAAAATTGACGGCGAACTTCAACTTGACGCCGCTATCGTTCCTGAAATCGCTGCCTCAAAGGCTCCTGGGAGTTCAATTAATGGCGAAGCAAATGTTTTGGTTTTTCCAAACCTTGATGCTGGAAACATTGGCTATAAATTGGTACAGCGTTTGGCAAACGCCGAGGCATATGGTCCTTTAACTCAAGGAATGGCACGTCCTGTAAACGATTTGTCACGTGGTTGTAGCGCTGAAGATATCGCAGGCGTTGTAGCGATTACTTGTGTACAAGCTCAAAACCAAGAATAATATTTAGGAGGAAGTAAAATGAAGATATTAGTAATAAACGCCGGAAGTTCATCGCTTAAATATCAACTTATTGATATTGAAAATGAGGGAGTTTGTGCAAAAGGTAATTGTGAAAGAATAGGAATTGAGGGTTCACAACTCAAGCATACCCCAAACGGTAGAGAAACTGTTGTCATTAAAAATCCAATGAACGACCATTCGGACGCTATAAAAATGGTCTTGGAGGCTTTGACGAACCCTGAACACGGCGTGATTTCAAGCCTTGATGAAATTTCGGCGATTGGTCATAGAGTTGTTCATGGTGGCGAGTTCTTTAACAAGTCGACCATTATTGATGATGATGTGAAATCGGCGATTAGCCAATGCGTACCGCTTGCACCACTTCATAACCCAGCAAACTTGATTGGTATAAACGCTTGCGAAAAGGCTCTTCCGGGTAAACCGCAAGTTGCCGTATTCGACACCGCCTTTCATCAGACAATGCCTCCAGAGTCGTTTATGTACGCAATCCCGTACAAGTATTATGAAGAAGATAAAATTCGAAGATATGGATTTCATGGCACATCTCATAAATATGTTACGGCTAAAACGGCAAAGCTTTTAGGAAAGTCGCCTGAAGATTTAAAGATTATTACATGTCATTTAGGAAACGGTTCAAGCATTGCTGCCATAGACGGCGGAAAATCAGTGGCGACATCTATGGGATTTACGCCACTTGCAGGGACTGTTATGGGTACACGTTCAGGTAGTATCGACCCAGCAATCATTAAATTTATCGCTGACAAATACGACTTAAACCTAGACCAAATTGACGAAATCTTAAATAAGGAGTCGGGAGTTTGGGGAATCTCAGGCGTAAGTTCTGACTTTAGAGATTTAGAAGCGGCATCTTTAAAGGGCAACAAGCGTGCCAAACTTGCCCTTGATATGTTTGTGCATAGCGTACGTAAATATATTGGAATGTACGGAATCCAAATGGGTGGCGTTGATGCAATTATATTTACTGCGGGAATTGGCGAAAATACGCCTAGCATGAGAAGAGATATTTTGCAGGGCATGGAATTTTTAGGAGTTACTGTTGATGATGAGAAAAACAATGCGGCACGTGGTGTGGACGCTATTATCAGCACGGACGACAGCACCGTAAAGGCTATGGTTGTTCCTACAAATGAAGAGTTAATGATTGCCCGTGATACAGAGGCACTTATAAAATAATATAGTAATATATTAAAATGAAAATCATGGTGATTATATGAATGACCAAAATTCTATATATGAAAAATATGAAAATTTGTCCGATGAAGAGGTTGTTGAACTTTCTGCAGGCGGTGAAAAAAACGCCACAGAGTATATATTAGGCAAGTACAAAAACCTTGTGCGGTCACGGGCAAAAATGTACTTTTTAGCAGGTGCGGATAAAGAGGATTTAGTGCAAGAAGGCATGATTGGGCTGTTTAAGGCTATTCGGGATTTTGACAACACAAAATTGGCGTCGTTTCGTGGGTTTGCGGAACTTTGCGTTAAACGGCAAATTATCACAGCGATAAAGGCGGCAACACGTCAAAAGCACCAACCTCTTAATTCGTATGTCTCGCTTAATAAATCCGTGTATGACGATGATGAATCAGAACGTACACTTGTGGATATGTTGGTTCAGCATGATGGCATGGACCCTGAAGAAATGTTTATAAGGCGTGAAAAGATGGAAGCTTTAGAGGTACAGATTGAAAAGAAGCTAAGCGTGCTTGAGAAAACGGTTTTGTCGAGGTATCTAAAAGGAATGGATTATCAAGAGATTGCGGTGCAGCTTAATCGACCGCCAAAGTCGATTGATAACGCCCTACAGCGAATAAAGAGAAAGCTTGATATGGGGTAGGTGATAGTTGGTGAGGAACGAACTTACTAGCCCAGTCGTTCTTTTTGAAATCAAATTCCCGTCCGGGTGGGCGGACGGAACCGGGCAAGGCGTAAAACAAAATCAACATGATTTAATTTATTCTTTCACGATATGTAAAATCAAAATGTATTTATTTTAAAAGATTAGTTCGTTCATTTTTGAGAGACCAAAAACGAACCAAAAAGTCCTGGGGGGGGGGGGGCCCCCCCCCCCCCCCCCCCCCCCAAAAACCCAACAACCAAGAAAAAAACGTAATAAAAAAAGGTGTTA
>JAVXFE010000101.1:0-6876 GCA_036658075.1 Oscillospiraceae bacterium | reverse complement strand
ATAATTGAGAAAAACGATGAAATTAAGAGCTTGATTATATCTAAATTAATTTTTTGAAAAAAAAGCTTGACAAACTATTAAAAACGTATTATAATAGCAAAGCACGCTTTAAAGAGATAATTTTTAGGTGCGTATATTAAAATTGTAATTAATTAACTTATATATTTTTTAGGAGGTAAGCATTATATGTCAAGTTCATCTTATTTAGCTAAAGCTAATGAAATTGAAAAAAAATGGTATATCATAGATGCTGCAGGAAAACCTCTGGGTAGAGTTGCGGCATGTGCAGCGACAATTCTTAGAGGAAAACACAGACCGGAATTTACACCTGGTGTTGATTGTGGAGAGTTTGTAATTATTATAAACGCAAAAGATGCAGTTCTTACAGGTAATAAACTTTCACAAAAGAAATGGTATAGACATACTGGTTATATTGGTCACTTAAAGGAAGTATCATATAGTGATCTTATGGAAAAAAGACCTGAAAAGGCTATGGAACTTGCTGTAAAAGGTATGATTCCAAAAAATACACTTGGTAGAAAGTGTATGACAAAGATTAGAATTTATAAAGACGCAAATCACGGACATGAAGCTCAAAATCCAATTGAGTGGACTGCTGAAATCAGATAGAAAGGGGACTAATAAAATGGCAGAAACAGTACAATATTATGGTACAGGCAGAAGAAAAAAATCAGTAGCTAGAGTTAGATTAGTACCCGGTAATGGTACAGTTACTATAAATAAAAGAGATATCGACGATTATTTTGGTCTTGAAACTTTAAAGACAGTATTACGTCAGCCTCTTGAAGTAACAAAAACAACAGGTAAATTTGATGTTTTGGTTACTGTAAACGGTGGAGGATTTACAGGTCAAGCTGGTGCTATCCGTCACGGTATTGCACGTGCTTTACTTGAAGTAGATGATACATTTAGAGCTATTCTTAAAGCTGAAGGTTACTTAACACGTGATCCACGTATGAAAGAAAGAAAAAAATATGGTCTACGTGGAGCTCGTCGTGCACCACAATTTTCAAAGAGATAATTTTTTCTATATTTGCCTCAACACCAAATTGGTGTTGAGGCTTTATTTTTTATAAAATATAAAATAATTAAATTTGTATTGCTTGACTTTTGGGGATAAAAAGGGTAAAATAGACGTTTAAGAATATTCCTAAAAAGGAGAATAAAAATGGATTATAAAAAACTTGCAAATTTACTTTTTCCAAATATAAATAAAACATCTGAATATTATGAAGAACTTTATCCAATGCGTGAACTTGAAAGTGATGCTTGCGTTACTCGTATAGGTCCCAGTCCTACAGGGTTTGTTCATCTTGGAAATTTATATAATGCTATAATTGGTGAGCGTTTAGCACATCAAAGCGGTGGAACTTTTTATTTAAGAGTTGAAGATACTGACGCTAAACGTGAGGTTGAAGGTGCAGTAGAAATGGTTTTAAGTGCTATGAAATTTTTTGGAATTGAGTTTGATGAAGGTGCGACTGTAGATGGTGATAATGGCATTTATGGACCTTATCGTCAACGTCAGCGTAAAGATATTTATCAGTGTTATGCAAAAAAATTAGTTGAAAATGGACTTGCTTATCCTTGTTTTTGTACTGAAGAAGAACTTTCAAGTATGCGTGAAAATCAAATGTCACAAAAGTTAAACTTTGGATATTATGATGAGTGGGCAAAATGTCGTAATTTAACTTATGAAAATATTGAAAGTCATATTAAAAATGGTGATGAATACGTTTTAAGATTTAAATCAAGTGGTGATATTAAAAATCATATTGAAGTTTTAGATGGAATTCGTGGAATTCTTAAAGTTCAAGAGAATTATCAAGATTTTGTACTTTTAAAATCGGATGGAATTCCAACTTATCATTTTGCACATGTTATCGATGACCATTTAATGCGTACAACGCATGTTGTTCGTGGTGAAGAGTGGTTAGCAACTCTTCCGATACATGTACAGCTGTTTGATGCCTTAGGCTTTAAAAGACCATTATATTGTCATACAGCACAGCTTATGAAAATGGATGGTGACACAAAACGAAAATTATCAAAGAGAAAAGACCCTGAACTCGGACTTGAATATTATAGAGCGGATGGATATTCACCAAAAGCAGTGTGGGAATATCTTTTGACAATTCTTAATTCGAACTTTGAACAATGGCGTGATGAAAATCCAGAGGCTGATATAAATGACTTTAAATTTACAGTTGAAAAGATGAGTAATTCGGGTGCATTAGTTGATATGATGAAGTTTGACGATGTTAGCCGTGCTGTTCTTGTAAAAGTTTCAGCAAGTGATATATATGATGAATTTTCAGAATGGTTAAAGGAATATGATAGTGAATTTTATAAGTTTTTCACGCGGGATAGAAAATTTTCTGAAAGTGCCATTGATGTAGGTCGAGATGGTGAAAGACCACGTATGGATTTGACATCATGGAAACAAGCTAAAGAATTTTTATCATTCTATTTCGATGAAACTTTTAAAATAGAAGATGAATTTCCTTTAAATGTGGATAAAAACGATAAAAATGCTATAATAACAAAATATTTGGATACACTTGATTTTAATGATGATAAAACTGAATGGTTTCAAAAGGTTAAAAATATAACAGAAGAATTAGGATATGCACTGCAACCTAAAAAATATAAGAAAAATCCCGAATTATATAAGGGAAGTATTAGTGATGTTAGTAATGTAATAAGACTTGGAATAATCGGAAGAAATAATTCTCCTGATATTTGGGAAATTAGCAAAATACTTGGCGAAGAATGTGTAAGAAATAGAATTAACAAAATAAAGGAGGACTAGGCGTGGGTAAACATAGTAAGAAAAATAATGATAATAATGAATTTAAATCAAAGCGTGTTAGTATACTTGATATGCCACGACCAAAATTTCCTAAACGTGCAGTAATAACAGGCGGAATGCCTTATGGAAATAAAAATTTGCATTTTGGACATATTGGTGGTGTTTTTGTACAAGCCGACGTTTTTACTAGGTTTTTACGTGATAGAATTGGAAATGATAATGTTATATTTGTATCCGGAACAGATTGTTATGGTTCACCAATTGTAGAAAGTTATCGGAGTTATTGTGAAAATGGTGAATTTTCAGGTAGCATTGAAGAGTTTGTACAAAAAAATCATGAAAATCAAAAAAAATCATTGGATGCCTATAATATAAGCCTAAATTTGTTTGGTGCTTCAGGGCTTGGAGAAACGAAAGAAGTTCATGCAAGTCTTAGCTGTGAACTTATGAAAAAATGGTATGAAAATGGATATCTTGAAAAAATGGTAACATCGCAATTTTATGATGCAAAAGCTGGACAATTTTTAAATGGTAGACAAGTTGTGGGTAAATGCCCTGTCGAAAATTGTGGCTCTGATAAAGGATATGCAGATGAGTGTTCTTTGGGTCATCAATATATGCCCGCAGATTTAATTAATCCAAAAAGTACTTTGTCAGGTGAAACTCCAGAAATGAGAGATGTTACAAATTGGTATATTGACCTCACTAAATTCAAGAATTTAATGGATAAATATGTGTCCGAAATTTCTGAAAAAGAAAATGTTCGACCACTTGTTTCAAACACCATAAAAGAATTTATGAATATGCCTATAATTTATATTAAAAAAGATTTTATTGAAGAATATGAAAAATTAAAAGATAAAATGCCAACGCATACTTTAAATACTGAGGCAAATAAATCTTCATTTTCTATTGAGTTTAAAAATCTTTCCGACCGTGATGAAGCAAGAAAAATTTTAAATAACAATAATGTTAGGTTTCGTGCGGGAAAAACGCTTGTACCATTTAGAATTACAGGAAATATTGAATGGGGCGTTCCGGCACCTGAACTTGAAGATGAAGGAAAATTAACAATTTGGGTATGGCCGGAATCTTTGTGGGCACCTATATCTTTTACAAAAGCTTTTTTAAAGGCTGAGGGAAAAGCAGATAATGAGTGGGAAAAATTTTGGTGCAGTAAAGATTCAGAAGTTTTTCAATTCATAGGTCAAGATAATATCTATTTTTATGGAATTGCTGAAATGGCAATGTTTATGGCACTTCAAGGAAAAGATAATCTTACGACGATGCCAAATGAGGGCGATTTAGTATTACCAACACTTGTAGCAAATAATCATGTTTTATTTCTCAATAAAAAAGCAAGTAGTAGCGGAGAAGTTAAACCACCTATGGCAGATGAGCTTTTAGATTATTATACGGCGGAACAATTAAGGGCTCATTTTATGGGTCTTGGACTTGGATTAAAAAGCGTTAGCTTTCAACCAAAGCCTTTAAATCCTATTGCAGAAGAAAACGACCCAGACCCTGTATTAAAAGAAGGAAAATTACTTTCTAATGTATTTAATAGAATTGCACGGTCGTGCTTTTATACCGCACAAAAATATAATGATAATAAGTTGCCTTTTGGTACAGTCTCTGATGAAATTTTAGCAGAAGCAAAAGAAACTATTTTGTTATATGAGCGTGCTATGTATAAATTTGAATTTCACACGGTTATGAATATAATGGATACTTATATAAGAAATGCTAATAAATATTGGGCAAAAAATATGCCACTTGCAGATAAAGAAGATAATAATGATATGCGAATGAATATATTGATAAATGCCTTTCATATGGTTAAAGTTGCTACAGTTTTAATGCATCCTATAGCTCCAAATGGCACGGAAATGTTAGCTGAATATTTAGGCGTTAATAAAGATTTTTGGAATTGGAATAAAATTTTTGATACTATATATGATTGTATTGATGAAGATGAAAAAATAGGAAAAGAATTAAAATTTTTGGAACCACGTGTGGACTTTTTTCCTATGCACCCACGCAATTTTGCATAAAAATATAAAAAAAGAATATTATTTTATATAAATATGATAAATTTTTAATATGTGTATTGACTTATACCTAAAAATTGTGTTACAATAAGCAGTAATAAATATAGCGAAAATATAAAGAATGCACCCCCAAAATTTTGGAGGGTGTAATTCATATTTATGAAAGGGCGTGCAAAATGTACGAAGATAAATTTTCAAAAGAAGGTTTAACGTTTGATGATGTTTTATTAATTCCACAGGAATCAAATTTTGTGCCTAAGGATGTTGATCTGTCTACAAGACTTACTAAAAAAATTAAATTAAATATTCCTCTTATGAGTGCGGCAATGGATACGGTTACCGAATCCGGTATGGCTATAGCTATCGCACGTGAAGGCGGTATTGGTATAATTCATAAAAATATGACGATTGATGAACAGGCTAATGAAGTTGATAAGGTTAAACGTTCGGAGCATGGCGTTATTGTAGACCCATTTTTTCTATCACCTGATCATACTTTGGATGATGCTGAAAATTTGATGCATAAATATAAAATTTCAGGCGTTCCTATTACTGTTGGTGAAAAATTGGTTGGTATTTTAACAAACCGTGACCTCAAGTTTGAAACCGACTATACAAAGAAAATTTCTGAGTGCATGACAAAGGATAATTTAATAACAGCTCCTGAAGGCACTACTCTTGAACAGGCAAAAGAAGAACTGCGAAAAGGAAAAATTGAGAAATTACCTATTGTTGATAAAGATGGAAATTTAAAAGGACTTATTACCATAAAAGATATTGAAAAAGTTGTTAGATATCCTAATTCTGCCAGAGATGATAATGGCAGATTGATTGTTGGTGCGGCACTTGGTGTTACAAACGACGTTTTAGATAGAGCGAGAGCGCTTGTTAATGCTAAGGTTGATGTCGTTGTTTTAGATTCAGCACATGGTCACACAAAAGGAATTGCGGATTGTGTTAGAAGTTTAAAGGCGGAATTTCCTGAACTTCAAATTATTGCCGGAAACATTGCTACCGGCGAGGCTGCGGAATTCTTGATTGATGCCGGTGCGGATGCTGTTAAGGTTGGAATAGGTCCGGGTTCAATTTGTACAACTCGTGTTGTTGCCGGAATTGGTGTGCCACAAGTTACCGCAATTTATGATGTTGCACAGGTTGCGGCAAAATATGATATTCCTGTTATTGGTGATGGCGGGATAAAATATTCAGGGGATATTGTCAAAGCTATTGCTTCTGGTGCTGATGTTATAATGGTCGGTTCAATTTTGGCAGGCTGTGAAGAAAGTCCTGGAGATAGTGAAATTTATCAAGGTAGACAGTTTAAAGTTTATCGTGGAATGGGTTCACTGGGTGCAATGAATGATGGAAGTAAAGATAGATATTTTCAACAAGGCAGCAAGAAATTAGTTCCTGAAGGTGTTGAAGGTCGTGTTCCGTATAAAGGAATGACTTCTGAAACAATTTATCAGCTGCTTGGCGGACTTAGAGCGGGTATGGGATATTGCGGTACACAAACAGTTACATCGCTTAAAGAAAACGGTAAATTCGTTAAGATTACGGGTGCTGGATTAAAAGAAAGTCATCCACATGACGTATTTATTACAAAAGAATCGCCAAATTATTCAGTAAATTTATAAGATAAATTTAATATATGAAATGTTATTTTAAATATTTTTAAAAAATATAAGGAAAAAGTCCACATCAAATGCGGACTTTTTCTTTATAATATATATTCAAAACCCATTCGTTTTTTGTATCAATCACGTCAAAATCAATACAATATGCTATTGATTTTTCCTTAACAAAACAATCACCAGCCCTTGAATTTACTGACTTTTAATGCTGTTAGATGTCAATTTATCTATAATAAATTATAGCATAAATATGTGCAAAATTCAATCTCCGTAACGATTAAGTTAGTGTCAAGTAAAGATTGGCAAATTTTTTGATACAAAAAATGTACTATGATTGTGCGATATTTCCGCAACCCTT
>JAVXFE010000100.1:0-6885 GCA_036658075.1 Oscillospiraceae bacterium | reverse complement strand
AATATTAATTTTTACCACGCCTTGGACATAGGCACGATCGTTTTGCATTACGTGTTGTTTTATGCACACGTCTCCGCTTATATCCAAAATCTTTAATATATCCGGCTTTATATCCGGAACAATTATATCAGCCTCCGTCATTGTCTGTCCGTATTTTATACTAACAACTTCTCCGATATTAAGTTGTTCAATGTTTAAATTTATCGACATTTAACATCTACCTCTCTTTAAAAATTAAGTTTATAGATATATATGTATAAATGCGGACATATATTACAAAGTGGCTTTTTAAATTTATACACAAAAAATGCACATCGATTTGACGTGCATCTCTTTAAATTTAAATTTATTAATTTCCTTTAATTTTATTTATGTCATACGGAGTTGTTTGATAAACAAAATAATTTAACCAGTTTGAATATAACAAGTTCGCATGCGCTCGCCATTTAACTTCCGGGTCACAACTCGGGTCATCATTCGGAAAATAGTTCTTAGGAACCTCAATCTCAAGTCCCTTTTGTATGTCACGGAAATATTCTGTTGCCAATGTAAGGTTATCATATTCTGAATGTCCGGTCACGAAAAACTGCCTTTCGCTCTTTGCGGTAACTATATAGACCCCCGCTTCCGGTGAGCTTGCAAGGATTTCAAGTTCCGGAACGTTTTTGATATCCTCAAGACAAACCTTTGTATGTCTTGAATGCGGTGCATAAAACACGTCATCAAATCCACGCAACAATCTTATGCTTTTTTTCAGATACGACTGAATGTTCAAAAACGCCAAAAAGCTTATTCTCAAGTTTCTGCTTTTTTACGCCATAATGATAATAAAGTCCCGCCTGCGCCCCCCAACAAATATGAAATGTCGAGGTGACGTTATGCTTTGACCATTCCATAATTTCGCAAAGTTCTTCCCAATAATCAACTTCTTCAAACTCAAGCTGTTCAACAGGGGCGCCGGTAATAATCATTCCGTCAAATTTTTTATCTTTAAGGTTATCAAAAGTGTCATAAAAAGTTTCGATATGGCTTTTTGATGTGTTTTTAGATTCATATGATTTTGTATGCATAAAGCTAACGTCAATCTGTAACGGAGTGTTACCTAAAACTCGCAAAAGTTGCGTTTCGGTTTCGATTTTTGTAGGCATAAGATTTAAGATAACAATTTTAAGCGGTCGAATATCTTGCGATATTGCTCGGTTTTCTGTTATCACAAATATATTTTCTTTATTTAATATTTCTGTTGCCGGCAAATTATCCGACACTCTGATAGGCATAAAAATCACCTTCCTCTATTTTAAAATGAGCTTAAATCATAAATTATGCGTTCTTTTTTGCTATTGCTATTTTAGCTTTTTCCGCTATTGTCTCTGCATCTAAGCCGTACATTTTTAGAAGTGGTGCAGGCTTACCGCTACGTCCAAACACATCACGTGTTCCGACACGTTGCATAGGAACAGGTGCGTTTTCAACTAAGACTTCTGCCACGGCACTGCCAAGTCCGCCAATTATGTTATGTTCTTCAGCGGTAACTATCGCACCTGTTTCATGTGCCGCCTTTATAATAATCTCTTCATCAATTGGCTTAATGCTCGCCATGTTAACAACTCTTGCACTAATTCCGCTTTCAGCCAAAATATTTTTAGCCTCGATACATGCCGGTACAAGAAGTCCTGTTCCAATCAAAGTGACATCGCTTCCATCACTTATCATGACACCTTTGCCAATTTTAAAATCGTAACTATCGTCAAATATAGTTTCTACCGGAAGGCGTCCAAATCTTAAATATACAGGTCCGTCATGTTCAATCGCCGCTTTTACAGCAAGGCGTGCCTCGGTAGCATCGGCTGGGTTTAAAATAACCATACCCGGAATCGTTCTCATAAGTCCAATATCTTCCAAACATTGATGCGTTGCACCATCTTCACCTACAGAAATCCCTGCATGAGTTGCACCGATTTTAACGTTTAGATGCGGATATCCAATAGAATTTCGAATTTGTTCAAAAGCACGACCTGCGGCAAACATAGCAAACGAACTGGCAAAAACTGTTTTTCCACACGCCGCTATACCGGCAGCGGTAGACATCATATTTCCTTCAGCAATCCCCATATTTACAAATCTTTCAGGATAAACTTTTTTAAAGCACTCTGTTTTTGTTGATTTTGAAAGGTCAGCGTCCAAAACAATGATTTTTGGGTCTGAACCAAATTCAGCTAATGCATTTCCATACGCTTCACGTGTAGCTAATTTTTGTCCAATTTCATATTTCATTATTTAGCACCTCCCAAGTTTTTGATATACTCATCGAGTTCCGAAATCGCCATTTCATACTGCTCTTTATTTGGGGCGGCACCATGCCATCCTGCGTTATTTTCCATAAACGAAACGCCTTTACCCTTTACAGATGTTCCAAGGATTAAAGTTGGCTTTCCTTTTGTAGCTTTTGCCTCATTGACTGCCGCCTCGATTTGATTAAAATCGTGAGCATCAATTTTTATTACGTGCCAATTAAACGCCTCAAACTTTTTATCAATCGGGGTCGGGTTCATAACCTCTGTAATATCTCCATCGATTTGTAAGCCGTTAAAGTCAAGAAACGCCGTAAGGTTATCGAGTTTATAATGTGCGGCAAACATTGCCGCCTCCCATGCTTGACCTTCTTCAATCTCTCCATCGCCAATCGCCGTATACACACGATAATTTTTGCCGTCAAGTTTTGCGGTTAAAGCCATGCCGTTTGCTGCACTTATGCCTTGCCCTAAAGAACCTGTAGACATATCCACGCCGTTTACATATTTCATATCAGGGTGTCCTTGTAGATAGCTATCGATATTTCTAAAGGTTTTTATATCCTCTTTAGGTATAAACCCACATTCTGCCAACACACCATAAAGAGCTGGCGAACAGTGACCTTTTGACAAAACAAAGCGGTCACGGTCTGGATTTTTCGTATCATCTGGCTTAACGTTAAGTTCCGAAACATACAAGTATGTAAGGAAGTCAGCAACAGATAAAGAGCCACCCGGATGTCCTGAAGCTGCACTGTAAACAGCTTCTAACGCCATTTTTCTAACAGATGCGGCATGAACTTGAAGTTCTTTTAATTTTTCTGCATTCATATAAAATTACCTCCGTGTAAAAGTGTTAGTTTATAGATATATCTTTAAATCCAAGACCCAGAACCTCTTTTGCCTCTGTTATTATTACAAAAGCATCTTTATCTATGTCTTTGATAATTTTTTTAAGTTGTACGAGTTCATATTTGCGAATCACGCACATAAGAACCCTTTTATCATTGCCGTTATACATCGAAACCCCCGAAAGACCAGTAACTCCACGGAAAGTTTTTTTATATATTTCGCCGGCAATCTCATTATTTTTTTCAGATATTATATATACCATTTTTGCAAAGCCGACACCCTCTAAAATCATATCAACAATGCGTGAACATACAAGCAGTGTCACCGTTGAATATAGTATGGTATCCCAACGCTTAAAGGCTATTCCGGCTGAAATAATAACAAGCCCGTCTATTATCAAAAAGAACTGACCAACAGAAATATGCGGAAAATGCTTTTTAAAAATAACAGCTAAAATATCCGTTCCGCCTGTTGTTCCGCCTGCTAAGAGTACCATTCCGAGTCCAAATCCATAACTCGCCCCACCAAACACAGACGATAATATAATATCGTTTGTAAGCGGTGACAAGAAAGTAAAAACTTCTGCTGAAATCGACATAACGCCTGTCCCTAAAATTGAGGCGTACAAAAAATCCATCTTAAAATTTAAGGCTCCAACAACAAAAAGCGGAATGTTTATAATTATTATTAAAAGGCTTATGGGCATCTGAAACAGGTGGTTAAGAATTGTAGCCACACCACCGACACCGCCCGCCGTAATTTGGGCAGGCACCAAAAATAAATCCAATGCAAATCCCATTATTATAGCACCAATTATAATCTCTGTATACTTCTTCCATTTTCCACGCATATTTTTCTCCATTCTTTTACAAATTCTTTATGAATTATGTATGTTTTAGAATGGATATCAAAATGGCTAAAAGTGCCTTTATAGCTTTAAATAAATATGTGCTTTAACAGTTCAGTGATTCTGTCGGTTTCACCGCTTAGATATAAAAAGCCAATTAAGGTTTCTACGCCCGTGGCGTTTCGATAATCGCTCATGCTTGCGTTTTTAGGAACCTGCGATTTTGTGTTTCTGCCACGCTTAAATATAGAAAGTTCCTTTTCAGATAATATACCCTCAATTTTGTGAAAAAATTCAGATTGTGCTTTGCAACATACAAAGCGTGTAGCCTTTTTATGCAAATCGTTAACGTTATTATTTGCATCTTTGACAAGATAGCTTCGGACATAGAGTTCATAAACACAGTCGCCGATATACGCAAGCGGCAATGCGGAATATTGTTCCGGTGGAGTTTTTTGTATATCAAAGCTTTTTAAAATTGCATCTATCATGTGATAATTCCCTGATTTCTAATTTAATTTTGTAAGTTGTTGTCCCTGTGCGGTATCTTTTACGACATACCCTAAATCATGGATAGCGTCACGTAATTCATCGGATTTTGTAAAATCTTTATTTGTTCTGGCGGTTGCACGTTCATCTAAAAGGCTTAAAACCTCAGCCGGGGTCTCTTCTTTTCGCTCTTTTTGCAGTAGCCCTAAAACGTTTCCAAGCTCTCGAATCAGTGACGAGGCGGTGTGTATCAAATATTTAGAAGATGATGATTCAGCCGTAATATTTTTGTTTGCATATCCCACGATTTCGAATATAGCGGCTATTGCATCGGCGGTGTTTAAATCATCGTCCATTGCGGTCACAAACTTCTCTTTAAATCCTTTTAAAATCTCTATATCCTCTTTTTCTGTGTCTGCCATAGTATCGCCTTTTGCATTTTCAGCTAAAAAGTCTAAAGTTTCAAGGCATGTATAAATTCGTTCAAGGCTTGTTTTTGCCGCCTCCATTAAGTCCTTACTAAAGTTTATCGGGCTTCTGTAATGTGCCGAAAGCATGAAAAATCTAATAATTTCATAATCGAACTCTTTTGCCACTTCACGCACGGTAAAAAAGTTTCCTAAAGATTTTGACATTTTACGGTTATCAACATTAATATAGCCGTTATGCACCCAATAATTTGCAAATTGGCAACAGTTTGCCGCCTCACTTTGTGCGACTTCGTTTTCATGATGTGGAAAGATTAAATCCTGTCCGCCACTATGGATATCGATAGACTTCCCAAGATATTTATTGACCATGGCACTGCATTCAATGTGCCACCCAGGGCGACCCATTCCCCATGGGCTTTCCCATGCAGGTTCACCTGGTTTTTGCTTTTTCCAAAGTGAAAAGTCCATAGGCTCACGCTTATCTTCATTTACATTTATTCTAGCGCCGTTTTCTAAATCCTCTAAAGGCTGATGTGAAAGCTTTCCGTAATCCTTAAACTTTTTCGTGCTATAATATACATCGCCATTAACGTTATATGCATATCCGCCATCTTCAAGCTTTTTAATTATCTCAATTATAGAGTCAATGTTTTCAGTGGCACGTGGGTGAACGGTTGCCTCAGTGATTCCAAGCCCTTTAGCATCGATAAAATATTCCGCAATATATTGGTCTGCAAGCTCTTTCACTGTAATCCCAAGCTCGTTCGCCTTGTTTATCATCTTGTCGTCAATATCTGTAAAGTTTTGAATAAACTTTACTTTGTATCCTGAATATTCAAGATATCGGCGTAATGTGTCGAATATTATAAACGGACGTGCGTTTCCAATATGGAAATAATTATAAACAGTAGGTCCGCAAGAGTACATTTTAACTTCATTTTTATCAATCGGCACAAATTCCTCTTTGCATCTATTTAAGGTGTTATATAATTTCATTTGTTATCCTCCATCTTTTTTAATTGGATTTTTAGGCGTTCAATCTCGCCTCGCAAACTGCAAAGTTCCATAGAAACAGGGTCGGGCATATGTATTTGGTCTAAGTCGACTTTATAAGGACTTCCGTTAGATGTGGCAATGCGAACATTATTTATAGCCACAACGTGAGCCGGAACGCCAACGCATGTGCTGTTAGGCGGAACTTCATTTAATACAACGGCGTTTGCGGCAATTTTACTATTATCGCCAACCGTAAAAGGTCCTAAAATCTTTGCACCTGAACCTATTAAAACATTTTTTCCAATCGTTGGGTGACGCTTTCCTTTATCTTTTCCTGTTCCGCCAAGTGTGACTCCCTGATATATAGTACAGTTATCGCCGACAACGGCGGTCTCGCCAATGACAACGCCCATACCGTGGTCAATAAAAACACCTTCACCGATTTGTGCGGAAGGGTGGATTTCTATTCCTGTCTTTTTTCGGGTATGCTTTGAAACCCAATCCGCAAGAAAATGATGTCCACGCTTATCTAAAATATGCGCTATGCGATAATTTATGATTGCCCTAACTCCAGGATACAAGAAAAAGACCTGTGCCTTTGACCGTGCGGCGGGGTCTCTTTCAAAAGTAAGTTCGATTTCTTTTTTAATAATTTTAAATATTTTCATATATATATACTCCATTTTAGAGATTTGGTATTTACCATCTATCACCTATGGTATTTACTACCTATTAGTTCTTATTTCCAATCCTCTATAATTATACTGAAAATTCACAATTGATACTATTATACTCTAAAATCACCATAAGTACAAGTGTTTATTTATATAAAATTTTAGATTTTTTTACGAATATTTATGACGTGTGGTATTTGACCGAAAATTTAACCTAACTTTTAAGTCCTTAGTGTAAAATAATAATTGGCAAAAAAACAGGGAAAGAGCAAAAAACTCTTTCCCTAATCATACAAATCGTGTAT
>JAVXFE010000099.1:0-6889 GCA_036658075.1 Oscillospiraceae bacterium | reverse complement strand
CACTCACTGCGGATATCGGAAGTATCACCGACGAGAATATGGCTAGCAAGGCTATCACCATAGCCCAGCTAAAAACAGATAATCTCGGAAGCTTTGTTTACGACTTTACGATGCCACCAAATGCGGAAGGTGGCAGTTATACAGTGGTTGTGCTGTTTGAAGGCAGTCAAACACAGATAAAAAAAGAGTTCATTTATGTGAAAACGCTTGACCCGAATGCACTAAAAATAACTGTTGATAACGTGACAAAAGAAATCAGAGTGGTGGGTAAATCAGATAAAATTGAGAAAAGAGTAACAATGCGAGTTTTCGACCCGATGTATTCCCTACCTGATACCACTGCTTCAAATATTGGCAAATACACATGTGCAATTAACCAAGGCATGACAGATAATAATGGAGGATTTGACATGAGGTTTAAGCTCGGTCCGTATGCCGGAAGCGGTACATATTCTGTTAAAGTAGCTGTCGGTAACAACGATATCAGAACCGATACGTTTGAATACAAGGGCATGAGAGAAGGAGTGGTTTCCGTCGATTCGGCACTTAACACAAAATGTGTTGTAAACACAGGCGTCTACAAAAAACCTCTTGATATGGACGCGGTGACAACCATTGATAATACATCAGAGTATTTTATAAAGCTTAGAACGAATAACGCACTCCTAAAAGAGTGTACTGCATCTTTAATCATCGCCACATATCGAAAAGGACAAATGGTAGATTATAAGTTTGAAAATATCATTGTTCCTCAAATGAGCAGTGCAGAAATTTCTAAAAATTTGGCAACCGATAAAATGCAAAGCGGTGATAAAGTAAAAATCTTTCTATGGCAACCTGATGAAAGCATAGCAAGTATAACTGATGCGATAGAGCTTGACGTCAGTTAAAAAATTCAGACAACTACCTAAGAACGGGCGGTGCGGATTTGGCCGCCCATACATTAAATAAGGAGGAAATATAGATGAAGAAAACTTTAGCATCTTTGCTTATAGCCATATTGGTTTTTAATACCTTTGGCGTCTTTGCAGAAGCAAGTGGCGAAAAAGCAAAATCCTTTGTCGGAAAGCCAGATGTATCTGACTGGTTTGAGTGGAAATTTCCAGATGATAAAAAGGCTAAGGGGACAGCTATTGATGTTTCGTTTATGCTTGATGCTCCCGCTGGAAAACATGGATTTTTAAGCAACAAAGGCGAAGATATGTTTTTCGAAGACGGAACAAAGGCGAAGTTTTGGGGTACAAATATTGTTGCTCCTGCAATGTTTGACACAAAAGAAAATCTCGAAAAACTAGCGGACCGTATTGGGCGTTCAGGATTTAATCTTGTCAGACTTCATCATATGGATGCAGATTGGGCTAAGATGAATATTTTTGGAAAAACCACAACGACCCGTGAACTTAGCGATGAAATGGTCGATAGAGTCTTCTATTTCATTTCTCTTTTAAAAGAAAGAGGCGTATATATTTATACGGATTTATTGGTCGCAAGAGCGCCATATTTCACGGATGATAAAATACCATTTGGCGGTGAGAACGATGCTTTTAAAAAGGTATCTATTTTTGACCCATATTTAATAGAACTTCAAAAGGAATATGCCACCCAGCTTTTAACAAGGGTTAACCCATATACCGGGCTTGCTTTAAAAGATGAACCGGCACTTGCGTTTATAGACATACAAAACGAGATGTCGCTTTTAGGCATGGGCGGAAACCAAATTGCCAGCTCGTATTATCAAGCGGAACTTCAAAAGCAATTTAATGTTTGGCTTAAAAATAAGTATGGCACAATGGCAAAGCTGACTGAATCTTGGAAAGAAGACGGAAAAATAGGAATCGAGAGCGGTGAAGATTTTGGATATGCAATGGTTAAGATTCCTGGTAATTATAACGAACTAAACTATAGCGAAAAACGCAAAAAAGATGTCTATACCTTTTTGTATGACACTCTTGAAAGCACATATAATCAAATCAGAGACCATTTGCGTGGACTTGGCGTAAAGTGCATGGTTACCGGAACTTCAATAGGTGATTGGACTAGACCTCCTATCTTAAATTACAACATTGAAAATATGAATTTTACCGATAAGCATGCATATAAATCTCATCCAAACGATTATGGCTTTATTGGAGGTTCTATAACTTCAGCAACGTCATCTACAATTGTCGGCGGAAACGAAATATTTCTATATTTGCCATGGATGAGAGCGTACAATCAACCATTTTTAGTTGGCGAATGGCAAATCTGTTCTCCAAATCCGCATGTAGCGGAACTTGGTCTCATGATGCCGGCTGTGGCAAGCTTCCAAAACTGGAACATGATTCAGTTTGATATGTTAGCGGATTATTTACCCAAAGATGGAACGCCGCTTTCTGTGTTTTTCGATACTTATAACGATCCGTCACATACGACTATACAGCCGGCAAGCACTCTAATTTTTCACAGAGGTGATGTAAAAGAGGCAACAGATGAATACTTCACGCCAACAACTCTTGATGAAGTTTTAGATCCTAATTATACTCGATATAATGGACTTGAAGATGTGTGGGCGTATGGTAAAGTTGGCGTAATGTTTACCGATACCGAGGATAATCCCGAAGCAAGGAAAACAGAAACGCTTGAAAAAATGTATAAAAAACTTGAAAATAACGAGCCACAGAGCAAAGAAATAAACTGGAATAGCAAAGATGGAATTTTTCGTATTAACACACCATACACAAATGCTATTACAGGATTTATAGGTAATAAAAACTTTACATTTTCTGATTCGATATTAAATGTGAAAAATGATTTTGCCACTATTTCATTAAATTCTATATCAAACGAAACTTTAGAAAAGACGGACAAAATGCTTTTGACAACTATAGGTCAAAGTAGAAACACCGGTCTTGAAACCGACAATAGTGGGCATGTAATTTTAAATCCTGGAACAGGACCGATGATTGTAGAACCAATCGAAGGAAAAATTACAATAAAAACCAAAGATGAAATCACTGTTTTTGCACTGGATAGTTCGGGTACCAGAAAAGAAGAAGTAACTGTGGAGAAAACACCGGAGGGATATAGTAGCTTTGAATTTGGAGCAAAATATAAATCAGTTTATTATGAAATTGTAAAACAAATTCAATAGTACAAATGATAAGTTCTATATCAAACATAATAAAAGGAGGTTATTAAGAAGTTATGAATATGACCAAAAAATGTATATCTATAATATCTGCTATTGCGGTTTTAATGTCTACTATCACGATATTCGCTGCAGAGCCTCAAAGTATGCAAATCAACGCTCGCTATAAAGGTGGTACAACCACTATTGAAGTGACAGGAACTACAACACCTGCCAAACCTGGGGCGAGGGCTATACTGACTGTGTTAAAGCCCAGCGGTACGGACGTTCCATATACGATGAAAGATTTTAAGCCAGCTGAGGTGAAGGAGTATATCGTGGCTACGACTCAGGGAACTACAGATGACACAGGTGCATTTAACTTTGTGTTTAGGCTAGCTGAGGACGCACCGGTTGGATATTATCAGATAAAAGTTTCATGTAATGGTATTAATCTACCTGAAGCGGACAGAACAGCTCAATTTTATCATAGTACAAAAGATGAAATCGAAAGGGTTTTAGGAGAAGTTAATAAGGCAACGGTTGATACGATTGGTGAATGGATCATGAACCCTGTATTGACTTTGAATATAAATACGGCGGATTATGATTTATATAAATCTGAACTTAATCCTATTATTATCGATTTCCGTAATGCTTTAGAAGGGCAAAAAGTTACAAGTGTAGAGGATTTATCGAAGATTATAAATCTGTCTATGATTAATAGGCTCTTGTATAACGGCACATTAAACGCAGAAAAGTTAGACGATTATGGCACACGGTTAAATTATAATTTTAATGAAGATTATCAAAATTCAAAAGCAGCAATAGCCGCAACCATGATTAGAAACAAGCCGACAAAGATATCGACTGCTGCCGAAATGGAAAAGCTTTATTCACAGGCTCTGGCACTGGGTGCCGTTAACTTTTCAGGACGGCTCGGTATGAGCGTTGCGTTAGGAAAATACAAAACAGAGCTTGAACTTGATGGTACACCTGTTTATAAGGACTATGTTTCCATGAAAGACAAACAGCTAGAGATAAATACCGCACTCGCATTTAAGGATTTTAAAACATCGGGCGAACTTGCGATAGCAATGCGAAACAAAATCGACGCAATTAAAAAAGGTGACGAGAAACCCGGCGGTGGCGGAAGTGGCGGCGGTGGCGGCGGTGGCGGCGGCGGAAGCAGCAGCGGCGGTGGCGGCGGCGGAACAACATTAGAAATTGCACCAAAACCGAAAGAGGAAAAACCTATAGCTAAAGATGTTTTTGAAGATTTAGATACAGTACCTTGGGCAAAAGAAAGTATTAACTTTTTATATAACCTTAAAGTGATTGATGGAATAAATTCTAAAACGTTTGCACCAAATCAATATGCTAAAAGAGAAGAGTTTGTAAAAATATTAATCAATGCGTTTGGGTTATTAAAAAAAGATGCTGTTTCTGAATTTTCGGATTGCTCTCCTGAAGATTGGAGCTATGCGTATGTATCAAGTGCAAGTACACTTGGAATAGTAAACGGAGTCGATGAAGAAAATTTTGGGGTTGGTAAAAACATTACTCGTGAAGAAATGGTAGTAATGATTGACAGAACATTAAAGAAAATTAATGTTAATACTTCCAATGTTCCTAATAAGACTGTATTTTCTGATGAAGGGGATATATCCGATTTTGCTGTAGAAAGCGTAGCGAAACTAGCTGGCTTAGGCATAGTAAACGGTACCGGAAATAATGAATTTAAACCAAATGATTTTTGCACAAGAGCAGAAGTTGCAACGATTGTTTATCGTGCTTTAGAACTTAAAAAATAAAGGAGTGTGAAAATTTATGAAGCTAATGCGAAAAACAATATCTGTTATTTTAGCAATTTTAATATGCTTTTGTGGATGTTCGTTGGGGTTTGCAGAAGAGGAAAAAGCGGAAGTGGAAAAGAAAGTTCCGATGTATGCAAGCGAGATGGACCTTGTTAAAGAATTCGGGTTTATAACAGAAGACAATGTGGAAAATTTTGATAAAAATGTTACAAGCGTAGAGTTTGCTAAGATAATGTTAAAATTAATGAAAATTGATTTTTCAGACAAGGCCGATTCGGAAGAAATTATTAAAAAGGCAGTAGAAGCTCAATGTTTTAGAGGGTATTTAGGAACAGGGTATGGACCTGAAACTGAAATCACAATTGAGCAAGCGGCAACAAGCATTATTTCTGCTCTTGGATATTCACGGTATTGTGAATACCAGGGTGGGTATCCTGATGGATATATGAGAAACGCTAATTCTAAAGGCATTTTAAAGGCCATAAAAGCTCAAAATAAAGATATAGCAACAATGGAACAAGTTGTAAATATGCTATATAACTCCTTTGAGGTGCCATATATGAGTCAAACTATATATGGAGGCAAGGATACCTTTTCGGTAGATGAGAATAAGACCATACTAACCGAGATACATCATATTTATATACATGAGGGAATTATCACTGCTAATGATGCAACCGGACTTTATGATTCGTCGAAAAAGGCACAAAAAAACAGTGTAATGATTGATAAGACTAATTATAATGTAGGAAATACCGAAATTAGTAAGCTTTTGGGACATAGGGTAAAGGCGTATTATTTTTCTGATGGAAATGCCGATGCGAAGATTGTAGCGTTTTTGCTAAAGAAAAGCTCGGATTCACGTGAGATTTTAGCGACAGATTTATCTGTGGATGATGCAAAATACACCGTTACGAATATCGTGTACTCAGATGGTAAAAAAAGCAATATAAACGCAAAATTAATGCCAGATGCTGCGATTATCTATAACGGCGTAGCACACCCCGATTTCAATTTGGCAACACTTAAACCAAAAACGGGCAGAATTGTGCTTGTGGATAATAATGACGACTCGACATATGATGTTGTCATGGTTTGGGAATATATTGATTATTGGGTTAAAGATTTTGACCTTAAAACATATGAGATGAGAGATTTTTATGATAATAAACTTATTATTGACCCATCTGATACAGGAAAGAAGATAGATATATATAACGCCGATGGCACTCGTACCGTTATGCTTGACATTAAGTACGATAAGGTTATATCTGTTGCTAAAAGTATAGATGAGAGCTATATGAAAGTTATCATAAACGATAAAAAGATAAGCGGAACAATAGAAGCAGTGAACAAAAACGAGGGATATATTACTATAAATAAGGAGAAGTATAAAGTGTCTCCGGCTTATGAAAAGCTTGAGGACAGATATAAAAAAGTTGTTGAACCCGGATTAGTCGGAACTTTCTATTTTAACTTTGATGGTCAGATTATAGTTATTGACACAAATAATGATAATACGATTTTAGCAGGGTTTGTTATAAACGGAGGTGTTGTAAAAAGCGGACTTGATAAAACATATGGTCTTAAAATGCTTACCGAAAACAATGCTGTTGAAATGCTAAACCTTGAAGATAAAGTCATTATAGATGGAAGCAGTAGCAAGAAATCAGCAGAAGAGGCAGTGAAAAAGTTTACAGAAAATATAGGGGGCAATGTTGGGTTTCAAAAAAAGCTAATACTATACAAAGTCAACAAGGCGGGAAATATAACAGCAATAGATTTTCCTCAAACTAAAGAGTCTACAATAGACCCAAGAGAAGATTCTTTATATATAAACTTTAGAAAAGAGAAAAAGAGGAAGATGATGTATCGTTCAGGACCAAAATCGTTTGAAGCCTTTGCATATATAGACCAAAAGGTAAAAGTGTTTAAGGTAGGTCCGCTGGATAATCAAAATCAGATG
>JAVXFE010000098.1:0-6930 GCA_036658075.1 Oscillospiraceae bacterium | reverse complement strand
GTATCTTACAGAAAAAGGCTTAAAATATGATGAATATGTGAAAAAATCTGAAAAGGTAAATAGAGCCTTAATCGGAGATGAAAAAGCTGACTTGCAAAGCACTATAAATACCATAAATGCTCTTTCGAATAATGGAAGTGGTGGAAGTGGCGGAAGTGGTGGAAGTAGCGGAAGTGGTGGAAGCGGCGGAAGTGGTGGTAACGGCGGAAATGGCATTGCACCGCCAACGGTCAACACGGGAAACAATACGAACGAACCACTCGCTCCGGTAGACGCTTTTAATGACTTAGACAGTGTCTTATGGGCAAAAGCCAGCATTAATGAATTATATAAAAGAGGGGTTATTAATGGAAAAGAGGCAAATAAATTTTTCCCAAATGATTTAATCACACGAGAAGAATTTACGAAAATTTTGGTAATTGCTTTTGGAATTGAAGAGGCGGTAGCTCCATTAAGCTTTTCCGATGTTAAACCTGATAGCTGGTCGTATACGTATATTGCGTCAGCGGCTAAGGCAGGAATAGTAAAAGGTGACGGAAATGCTTTTAACCCTGAAACGAATATAACTCGTGAAGATATGGCGGTTATGATTGGAAGAGCAATAATGAAATATGGGAAGATACCTGAATTTTCATCATATGATGTCAACTTTAGCGACAAAAACGATATTTCAGATTATGCGATTGCAAGTGTTTCTTTAATGGAACACGAGAATATAATTTCGGGCGATGAAAATAATAATTTTATGCCATTAGCGGAGGCAACACGTGCCGAGTCGGCAAAAATGATTTATGAGGCAATGAAATATTCAGCATAATATGATAATTGAATGGAGATGAATGAGATGACTAAATTTATGGAAAAATCTGTCGCAAGAATTATGGCTTTTGTACTTGCCGCTTTCGTGGCGTTTGGAAGTTATTGTCTTCCAATTTATGCAGAGGATACTGAAAAAGCAGTAGACCTAGACGTAACAGAAAATATGGAAATGCTAATGAATTTTAATATGTTATCCTCGAAATTTGTGGCGGATAAAAATTTAAAAATAAGTCGTGGTGAGTTCGCACGTGAACTTGTGTATATACTTGGCAAAAGTGAAAACTTATTAAACGATACGAAAATGGTGTATTATGACGTTCCGCCTGAGAGTGAGTACTTTTCGTACATAAATACAATAAAAGCTTTGGGCTATATGTCTGGGAGTGGAGATAACCGCTTTTTGCCGAACGAACCAATAACTATTACAGATGCGGTAACAACGCTTGTAAAGGTTCTTGGATATGACGTTGTGGCTAAAGAAATCGGATATCCTGCAGGGTATATTTCTAAAGCGTATAGCTTGAATCTTTTAGATGGCGTCGCAGCAGGTGTGGAAGAGGACCTTACTTCTAAACAGTTGGTTATGATATTTTGCAATATGCTTGAATGCCCTGTTATGTCAGTGAAAACTTATGGCGATGTGCCTGAATATACCGTAAATAATGATAGTAACTTCCTTGAAGAATATCATAAGATTTTTTGGAAAAATGGACGTATTGATGGAAATTATTTGGATTCTTTTGGCAAAGGGTTATCGAATTTAAGCGAAAATAAGATTTCTATTGATGGCGAAGAATATAGCCTTTCGGATGAAATGAAGTATATTAATGACTATCTGGGATATTATGTGAAAGTGTATTATAAGGAAGTCAATGATAATATGAATATACTCTATTTTGTGAAAAACAGTCAAAATGAATTGATTATAGATTCTTCTGATATGAGAGGTTTCAAAAATGGTAAACTGTCGTATGTGGGGAAAGATGGGAAAGTTACAAAAGAGGTTAATATTCCGAAATCAACCACAATAATATATAATGGAATGGTTGAAAGTACATATATGGACGACATTTTTAATATTAAAAACGGAAGTATTGAACTTTTAGGAAACAATAGCGGTGGCTTTGATATCATAAAAATATATTCATATAACGACTATTTTGTGTCAGGAGTTTCTAAAGAAGACAAGAATATTTTCTTTAAAAACAGCAATGATGTTTTGAAACTTAATGATTTTAAAGAGACTATTATTCGTGATGCAAATGGTATGACGATTAAGTTTGAAGATATAATTCCAAACACAATTTTATCTGTCGGAAAGTCGCTTGATAACGAAAAATGTGTGTATATTGTAAAATCTGATAGAGTTATTAAAGGGAAAATCGATATGGTGACAAAAGGAGATAAGGATTATATCGGAAACATACCTGAAAACTTTAAGATAGGTGATATTACATATAAATCCGGAGAAGCTTTTTCAAGAAACAGCAAAAAAACATTTTCACCGGGAAACGAAGTTGCTATTTATTTGAACTATCAAGGATTAATGGCATATGCTGAAACTCAGAATGTAAGCGTAAATACGGATTGGAAATACGGATTTTTAATGAATGCGGCAATAACCAATAAATTTTCGGGGACAATAGAGTTTAAAATTTTTACAAGTGATGCAAAAGCGAAAGTATATAAAGGTATCGAAAAGATAAATATGGATGGCGAGAAAATGACAGATGCCTCAATATTAAAATTGCTTAAAACCAAAAATGGAGTTGAAGAGCCGGAGGTTGTTTCACAGCTTATTAAATATCGTTTAAGCAATGATGAAATAAGCATGATAGACACAGCCATTGTTGGAAAAAATGAAAACAAAGAGACTTCGTTGTCGCTTGATGTCCCTGAAGAAACACGGCGGTTTTCATTAGAGGGAATGCGACTTGTTTCACCTGTTGAATATAATATGAATATTAGAGTGGACAATCAAACCTGTATCTTTACTGTGCCGCTTGACCTAGACGAACGTCGAAGTGATGAAAAAGGTTATGGGATAAAGAATTTTGGATATTTCCAGAATCAGAAATCCTATGAACATATTTTAGCCTATGATATAGATTTTAAAAATGGCGATTTAACCCCTGTTTTGGTTCAATACGGAGCAGGAATGGAGACGGAATATGGAGAAAGCACTATAATTGTGGACGAGATTGCCACCACTTTAGATGACGATGGTGTTCCAACTAAAAAGTTATATGGTGTTACTCGAAAAGGCGAAAGAGTAGAGTTTGAAGCAAACGATGAAGAAATCTTAAAAGGCGAGAAACCTGTTACGTTTGATATGCTTGAACATGGTGATATAATAAGATGCATGTACGATTCAAGAGGAAGGGCAACATCCATAAAAATTTCACTTAATGTTAGCGAAGGCGATAATAATAAAAATATACTGGAGCAAGAAGGTATTGAAATTTGGTGCGTGAATGCCGCATATTTAGCTATGTATGGTGTAAACACCAATATTGAGGCAGGATACGCAAATTTTTCACCAAGTTTTACACCGCCTTTAGATGGAGATGGAGAGGTAGAAAGAGGAAAGATTACCGTTACGCTTGGTGACGCTCCAACCATTTTGGTTGATATGAAACGGGATACAATCGAAAAAGTATCTTCAGATGTAGCCGAAGCTAATATATGGAGTCGAAATCCAAACGCAAGAGTGTTTTTACAAACACGTCTTTCGAAAATTGAGACTATGGTTATTTATAACTTTGAATAATAATCTTTACCGGTTGTATTGAAATCTTAAAAGTTTTAAGGCGGTATCAATTTTAAGTCTCTCAGAAACGTCAAACACCCCTGAAAATTTTATAATTTTCAGGGGTGTTTTTCCTATTTTTTTACTCGAATGATGTATAAATTTTGAAGTTTAAATCGCCTTCAAACGTTCTCATTGGTCTCACGAGTTCGCTTGTTGTGTTTCCATCCTTTTTTAGGCACGAATCATCTTTTAAATGTATATAAGTTTTATCGTCCTTTTTTTCTATATAATCTATTTCATACATTTCGGACAAATCGCTCTGTTCTTTTATTTTTTCAAAATTTACGGTTGTATATTTGCCAAAATAAAGTGATAGCCATGTTCCGCTTAATTCTTTTCCTTCAGGCAAATCAGCCGAGGTGATAAATGTATTTTCACTGTCGCCGTTTTTAACGCTGGTTATATCTGATATGTTGCCTTTATATTCACCTGTGTTTGTTCCTATTTTCGTGTCGTTTGCTTTAAATTCGTTTGCACCAAACATAACAGGAGCAAACGCCGTACTGGATATGCCTATTCTGCCATCTAATAAATATTTTTCATCTTTAGTCGAAAATGCAACATCGGAAGTGCTTTCGTTAAACTCACTGGCGTTGTTTAAGTTTATGAGCATGGTGTCACGTCTTCCATCTTTAAATAAAACTTCAACAGCCAAATGATTGTCATCGTCTGAATCTAAAGGAAGTTGCTTTACGCTCTCTATTTTACCTTCGCCTTTGAATGGTTCTAAAACAGAAACGAAAATCGATTTAAGGTTTTCACCTTCTCTTCGAGCCATTAAAAATGGTGTATAGTTTTCATATAAATCTTCAAGTTTAGCGGGCGCCTTATCTCGATATGGCGTAGGAGCATCGCCGATATAAAGGGTCTCATTTTCATCACTCGCCATGATGATATTAAGTCCAACATCGCCATCCGCTTTTGTGAATGATACCTTATAATTTCCATCATTTTCAGCATAATCAACATTTTTAAAGATTCCATAATAATTTTCTTTTGAATCAATATTAAATTTAAACTCTTCCCATGTATCGCCTTTTTCCATTAAAGGTCTCTCTGGGTCGTTACCTACAAGTTTTTCCATTTCGATGTCGCTTTTTCGAGTAGAATCGAACTGGGTGCTGGAATGTAGCATATACTCATGACGATTTCCGCCTTCAACTACAAACACGTCTAAAACATATGGCTTATCTTCTTCTTTTGTGTTTAAAATATTGAGTCTTTGATAACGGTTAGCCTCATCATAAGCGTAAGCGTTATTTACTTCCGATACTGAAATTCCATCTATGCTATCATTAAACATGGAAATGTTTCCACCATTAAAAGCGTGTCCGTCATTGCCATAATTCTGATTTTTTACAACTTCACTCATAACCGGTTGGTCTTTTCCGTCTACAATAACGGTGTTATGTGAAAAGGTGCTATCGTTGCAATATTTTCGACCGGGCATACGAGCATAGCGAATGTCACCTATAAGCTCTTCTCCAAATCCAAATAACTGGATAGAGTTTCTATCATAATGCGTGTGTCCGCAGGTGTCGATAGCACCAATGTTAAACACGGTCTGGTTTTCAAACTCACCATCGGCTAAATGTGCAACGCCGTATCCGGGCATTAGCTCTGAAACCGATTTGTTTCGCTTTAAAGTAATCCCTTTATCGCAATCCGCATATGGAGCAATATTCCCATCCGGATACGAGAACTTATTAACTGCCGCCATTGCCTTGGTTAAGAAGTCGATTTGTTCATTTACTTTATTATATATATCTTGATTTTCACTTATTTTATCAGGGTATATGTCAAAATATTTTTTAAGAGTCATCGCCACATCTCTATTTTCTCTTGCATAATAAAAATGATATGTTCCGGATTCAGGGAGCATTTTATCTCTTTTGAAATTAATGTCCATTGAAGTTGTAGAGTATTCGCCTAGTTTTTTAATCGTATCCATCTTATCAAGGACAGTAGCAACCTGCCCGAAATACCCATATGCAAGGGCTAGGTTTGTTGCATAAAACGACTCAACGGGGACGGTTTTTGTGAAATATTCAAGCTTTTTTCCGTAGAAATTTTCTTCGATATTTTTACGTACGTCATAACCTTTTTCTTTTGATAATTCTTCAAAAGTTTTGCTATCAAACGTATAATCGATGGCTTTTACCTGTGGCAAGGTCATCTCGGCCGCAAACCCATTGTTATCACTTGCCCATTCCACACGCTTAAAATCAATTTTTTCGGCTTCTTCAACAGATATAGGTTCGTTTAGGTTCCAACCACGAGTTATAAAATAATCTGGAAGATATTCCGCCCACTTATCAAGTGATAAGATTACTCTTCGGGCATATTTCTCGTCTTTAGTCATAGTATAGGCGGTTGCCAAATCTGAAAGTGCTTTGTCTAAAAAACGACCCTTTTCTGCATCGATTTTAGCTTCAACAAGAACATTTTTACTCATTTTCGTGTTATAACATTCTAAGTATGGAACGCTAACGACTTTGCCACTAAATACAGTTACATCTTTATATTTATATGGATAATCTGCATTTGGGAAGACTAAACCGCTTGCCGCATCTAATATTTCATTAGGTTTTTCGCTATCCCATTTCCAGTTTGATTTAAATCCAGTCTCTTTTACAGGGCTGTATTGGTTTATTCTAGGGGATTGTTTTGGTACAAAATTTTCACACCAATATTCTTCATCTGTCCATTTTTCTAAAATTGCATCGGCTCTTTCAATAGCACCATCTTTTTCTTTTAAAGTTGGAGGGAAGTATGGCCTTTGGTACACGGGTGCTTGTGTAATTCGTTCGGTAACCCCAGAAATTTCAGGGTTAGAAAATTCAAGCTTTTCGTCACTGATTCCGATTAAGCCGTCATTCCAGTACACTTCTTTATTTAAAACTTTTTCAGAAATAACCCTTAAAGGAAGCATGGTAACATCGTTTATAATTGTTGCCGGAACATCAATTTCTATAGAGTCTTTATTTACTTCTATGACATTTTCACCTATTTTCATTTTTGCCAGGTTTTCACCATGGCTAACGCTTACGGTGTTTGTTTTATCGTCCCAAAACACAGACGCCCCTAGGGATTCTGATACAAATTTAACTGGAACTAAAGTTCTGTCGTCCATCTCTATGGGCGTAATATCAGTATTCATAATATCGATTTCCTTGCGGACGCCGTTTACTAAAGCCGCATTGGAATTTTCATAAAGCACCACTGCTTTTTCGATTTTTTTATCTATCGTTTCCGATAGATTCATCCCTCCGGAATTAGCAGAAACTGTCGGCACAACC
>JAVXFE010000097.1:0-6964 GCA_036658075.1 Oscillospiraceae bacterium | reverse complement strand
CATATATAAACACACACTCTGTTGCATAAAATTAAAATAGGACACAGGGAATAATGACCTGTGTCCTATTTTATTTTAGATTATTAAAACTCTCTGCACACAATAATGCCGTCTCCAATTTTAGTTGTTACGTCATATTTCATAGAAATTTTAACGCATATTTTTTGTGATATAATAAAGTCACAAGAATCATTGCATTTTTCCTTACATGTAACAAGTGGTTCGCCACAGCATTCTGCCTCTATAGAACCAATTTTAGCTTTTGGCTGCACTTTAATTGGAATATCAACATCCACACATTGGCATATTGATTTCGAACATGAATGCTCAACGCATTTACATGTTTCTACCGGTTTTGCAAGACATTCAAGAATTTTGGTTTGGACGTCCATTACTTGCCAGCCTCCGCACCCACACAATCACTACAAATGTCTTTTGCAGATACTTCATTACAATTTACATAAGTATCTCCAACACTTGATGTAGCCCCAAAAGCAACTGGAATAGCAACACAAATATCTTGACTTATCGTAAATGCACAACTGCCATTTTTAATACCTTTGCACGTTTCTTTTCCGGCAGCTATTACAGGATCTCCACAACATTTAGTTCTGGTTATTCCTGTTTCGGCAAACGGTGTTACCGTAACGGGAACACAAACAGATACGGATTGATACCCAACAGCAGGACATGTTTCTGGAGTAGGTTCAGCGGTAGCTTTAATTTCATCAAAATTAGGCATAATTTTAGCCTCCCTTCTTAGTAGAGTTGCTATATAATATGCAATAATATTAAAGTTGACAATAATCGCTGAAAACACCCAAGAGAATAATGGCGAATATCTTTTTATTAGAAAATGCGTACTGCTAAATATTTAGACGAACTTAACTTAGTCCCAATCTGATTCTCTCCAATAGGCATTGGACATGGCACGTCCGCCGTTTTTATTAACGGCTACAACTCTTATAAATTTTTCTTTGCCAGTTAATTCAAATTCACATTTTGTAAATTCATCATGACTCAATTTTCTATAAGATTTTCTATTATCAGTGATAATAAAAACTTTATTACATGGACTATTTTCCACTTTTAAAACATTATTTTCAATATAAATATTTTTAAATTCCGCACCTGTGGAAGAATAAAACTCTCCATTTTCAAGTGCCTCAATTGTGCTTTTATAATCTAGTTTATTTAAATTAACCATAATATACCCACCAAAGGAGTCATTATCCGCACTAGTAATATCAAAAGCGTTATGATCATCATCCGTTGCGACACAATAAATCTTCTGTCCATTTCGAAGCATTTCGTTATACGCCTGTGATGCGTATCCATTTCCGTCTTCAAGTTCACAACCATTATTATAAATTTCCATTGCAAAAAGCCCTTCTAATTTAGTGAACTCTTCACGTGTTTGTAGTGACCAACCGGGATGATTATAACAAACCAATCCACCATTTTCATTTGCTTTTTTAATGTAATCATTAATATAATTTATATCATCATGCTTATGCTCAACTTTAGGCAGAACTTTGAAATTTTTAGGGTCTTTTGCATAAATATTCAAATGATACGTCTTCACATCATTCCAATCAAGACCGCTAATATTCTGATTTATTCCAGCTTCAAACGCAGCTATAGCGACAAAATTTTCATCATTTAATTCTTCATGATTTATATATTTATCGTGGTCGGTAAATGCAACAATACTATATCCAGCTTTTTTAAAGTTTTCTTTCTTTTTTTCAGGCGACCATCTTCCATCTGAAATCGTGGTATGCGTATGTAAATTTGCTTTATAAAACTTTCCGCTTATCTTTAATAATTGTTTCATAATATATCCCCTTATAATATTTTAACTTCGAATTATTTTTCTATATTATATCACGATTTTAATAATAGTCAACACTTTTCAAAAAGTTAAATACGCTTTAAACATCTAGAAATTTTCCTTTATACAGCGTTTTTTCAGTCATTTTTATTCCAAAAACTTTTTCAAATCTATGGATTCTGTTGATTTCATTTTGTGTCACAATCGACACGCTAAGACCCTTGTTTTCACCACGTCCACAGCGACCAGAGCGATGCAAATAATCCAAAGATTCCTCAGGGATAGTAATATGCACCACCACGTCAACGTTATCAAAGTGCAGCCCACGCGCCGCAATATCTGTCGCAATCAAATATTTAAGCTTTCCATTTCTAAATTCTTCAATCGCACGTTTACGGTCACTTTTAATATTAGAACCACTAATACATTCCACATCATAATGGTGGTAGCGGAGTTTTTCAGTAGCCTCGTCAATATCCTCAAACTTATTTATAAAAATCATGGCTTTTTCGGGTTCTAAGGCACTAATAAGTTTTCGAAGCATTACTAATTTATCACGGCGTTCGGTTACGATATATACGTGTTCAATATTTTCAGGAATAGAAATAGTTTCATTCGTTTTCACAAATTCAGGGTCTTTTCCAACTTCTGAAATTTGTTTCTCCATATTTTCAGGAATACTTGCCGAAAACATAATAACTTGTGTATCACGCATACAACATTTTATAACCGCTTTTGTGCCATCAATATTGTTGGTATCAAGCAGTTTGTCCGCCTCATCAATTACCACTGTTTTTATGGTATGTGCTGTTATTTTCTTCTTTTTTATCAGTTCTAAAATTCTACCAGTTGTGCCAATAACAATTTGTGGTTTTTCACGAAGTTGTTCAATCTGACGCTTGATATTAACGTTTCCTAATATTGGCGTTGATTTTATTTTTATTCCTGAATTTAAAGAAAGAGTACTTACTTGTTTATGAACTTGCATGGCGAGTTCATGAGTAGGTACCAAGACCAAAACGCTCATACCTTTTGGTTCTTGTTTAAGTTTTTCAAACATAGGAAGCAAATATGCAAGCGTTTTTCCGCTTCCCGTTTCAGACTGAACAACCAAATTTTTATTCTCTAAAATTTTCTTAGTCGTCACTTCTTGTACCTTTGTTGGGTTTATAATGCTTTCTTTTTTTAACCCATCTATAATTCTTTTATCGTATCCAAGTTCTTCAAACATAATGTTTTCACTCATAAAATACCTCCAAAATTCGATTTCTCTACAATTTTTTCTGCACATAAAATTCCGTCAACTGCCGCCGAAATTATTCCGCCCGCATATCCTGCACCTTCACCGCATGGATATAATCCTTCTATATTTATCGCCTGAAAGTCAGAATTTCTGAGAATACAAACTGGCGAGGTTGTACGTGTTTCTGCACCTGTCAATATTGCATCCGCATAATAAAATCCCTTCCACCATTCTTCCATTTCTATAATTGCCTGCCGCAAAGAATCGGTTACAAATTCTGGCATATATTCATTAACTCTAGCAAATTTTGTGCCTGGTAAATACGTTGAAACAACGTCTCCAAACGCAACAGAATCTCTGTTTTCCATAAAATCCTCAAGTCTTTGAACTGGTGCTTTATAATTATTTCCACCGCTTTTAAAGGCCCTTTCTTCTATTTGTTTTTGAAATTCAATTCCTGCTAGGGGATGAGCGTCCTTTAAGTCGCCTGGTTGTATAGTAACCAACAAAGCAGTGTTTGCATTAACACCATCACGTTTAAATTCACTCATTCCATTTGTAACTAAACGATTTTTTTCTGATGTCGCCGCCACAACCTTTCCGCCAGGACACATACAAAATGTATATACATTTCTGCCATTTGGTAAATGTACAACAAGCCTATAATCCGCCGCACCTAATGCAGAATTCCCTGCAAATTTGCCATATTTCAATTTATCAATATATGATTGTGGATGTTCACATCTCACACCTATAGCAAAGTTCCGCTGTTTCATACAAACGTCGTTTTTATAAAGATTTTCAAAAGTATCTCTCGCACTATGACCGATCGCTAAAACAACATTATCTGTAAAAATTTCAGAAATATTATCATTAGTTTCTACGAAAACGCTAACAATTTTACCGTTTTTCTTTACTATATCCGTAACACGTGTTCCAAACCTCACTTCACCGCCAAGTTTTATAATCTTTTTTCGAATATTTTTAACCACAACACGCAAGTTATCAGTTCCAATATGTGGCTTTTCAAGATGCCCAATTTCAGGAGGAGCCCCAGCTAAAATAAATTCACTTAAAACCTTAAATTTCCGTGCATCTATTTTCCCTGGTTTAAGCTTTCCATCTGAAAAAGTTCCGGCACCGCCTTCACCGAACTGAACATTTGATTGTTCATTCAAAATCCCTGTTTTCCAAAAGGTTTCTACATCTTTTCGCCGTGTATCCACGTCAAAGCCACGTTCTAAAACAATTGGTTTTGCCCCTGCTTCGGCTAAAATAAGTGCAGCAAACATACCCGCAGGACCACTTCCAACCACAAGCGGACGAGTAATATTATTCGCAGGAATTGTCACATAGTTAACTGAATCTTCATAAGACAAGTTTTTGTGTTTCCGCTTAAATTTTATTTCCGATTCAGCGTTATACAACGATACACCAATAGAAACTTTAAAACAAATATCTTCTATATCCTTTGTATCAATGGCGAGTTTCATAATTTCTAAAGACATAATGTCACAGTCTTTGATATTAAGTTGTTTTATGGCGATATCTCGCAAATCCTGCATATTAAATTTAAGTGGGAGTTTAAGATTCGAAATTTTTATCATGCTATCATTATAAACTAATTTCGTGCATTATACAAGCCTTATTTTAAACATAAAAAAAAGGACGGAATAAAAATTCCGCCCCACATACATTAATTAACTTTAACCTGGAGGCCACTCAAGATTTCTGCCTGCAAGCACATGAAAATGCAAATGATTAACAGTTTGACCACCATCTACACCACAATTATTTACAATACGATAACCACTTTCAGCAAATCCACGTTCTTTTGCAATTTTAGAAATCACATAAAATATATGTCCGATAATTGCTGAATTTTCACCATCGAGTTCATTATTTGACAAAATATGTTCACGTGGAATCACCACAATATGTTCAGGTGCTTGTGGTGAAATGTCCAAAAATGCGTAAACTTTATCGTCAGAATAAATCTCTGTTGATGGAATTTCACCGTTTGCTATTGAACAAAACAAACATCCCATGTTTTTCACCTCCCACTAGACATTTAATATTGAAACTTTTATCCTTTTATTGAGTTTAAAAGCCCATTTTTGCTGATTATCTCTTTTATAAATTCAGGAAATGGTTCTGCTTGGTATTTTTCATTTTTTGTTATATTAGTAATTACGCCTGTATCAAAATCAACTTCAACATCATTACCATTTTCGATATTTTCACTAGCTTCACGGCATTCCATAATTGGAAGTCCTATATTTATTGCGTTTCGATAAAAAATTCGTGCAAATGTTGCTGCAATAACACACGAAATTCCAGCCGCTTTAATCGCAATAGGGGCATGCTCACGAGAAGAACCACAACCGAAATTATTGTGTGCAACCATAATATCGCCTTTTTTAACATTTTTAACAAAGTTTTCATCAATGTCTTCCATACAGTGTGCCGCAAGTTCTGAATGCACGGAAGTGTTAAGATATCGTGCCGGAATTATAACGTCCGTGTCAACATTATCCATATATTTATGTACTAAACCTTTTGCTTTCATATATCGTTACCTCCTAAATTAGCATTCATCTGGACTGCAAATATACCCTTTTATTGCTGATGCTGCCGCAACAACTGGGCTAGATAAGTATACCTCTGATTTTGGATGTCCCATACGTCCAACAAAGTTTCTGTTTGTAGTTGCAATAGCTCTTTCTCCTTCAGCAAGAATTCCCATATGTCCGCCGAGACATGGTCCGCATGTTGGTGTAGATATAATGCAGCCGGCATCAAGGAATATATCAAACAAGCCTTCATTCATTGCCATTCGATAAATCTTTTGAGTAGCAGGAATTATGATCGCTCTAACGTTTTTCGCTACTTTTTTACCTTTAAAAACTTCTGCCGCTTTTCGCAAATCCTCTAATCTTCCATTTGTACAAGAGCCAATTACACATTGGTCAATCTTTACATCTCCAACATTATCAATTGTTTTAGTGTTTTCAGGCAAATGTGGAAACGCAACCGTTGGTTTTATTTCAGATAAGTCAATGTCAAAAACTTTTTCATATTCTGCATCATTATCCGCTGAATATACAGTATACTCCCTCGAAACCTTATCACTCACATATGCTAAAGTTATGTCATCAACGTCAAATATTCCATTTTTTGCTCCTGCTTCAATCGCCATATTTGCCATTGAGAGACGATCGTCAATCGAAAGATTTTTAAGACCTTCGCCTGTAAATTCCATAGATTTATACAAGGCACCATCAACGCCAATCATGCCAATAATATGCAAAATTACATCTTTACCTGAAACCCATTTTGTTGGCTTTCCTAAAAGATTAAACTTTATAGCAGACGGAACCTTAAACCACGCCTCGCCTGTTGCCATTCCTGCCGCCATGTCCGTAGAACCAACTCCGGTAGAAAACGCTCCTAAAGCACCATATGTGCAAGTGTGCGAATCCGCTCCGATTATTGCCTCACCTGGTGCAACAAGACCTCTTTCAGGAAGAAGTGCGTGTTCGATTCCCATTCTTCCAACATCATAAAAATTTGTCACATTTTTATCTTCGGCAAATTCACGGCAAAGTTTACAATGTTCTGCTGATTTAATATCTTTATTAGGTGTGAAATGGTCAAGAACAATCGAAACTTTTTCTGTATCAAATACATTTTTAAAGCCTGAAGCGTTAAATTCGTTTATTGCAACAGGCGTTGTTACATCGTTTCCAAGAACCATATCAAGTTTTGCTTTGATAAGTTGTCCTGCTTTAACGCTTTCTAAACCTGCGTGTGCTGCAAGGATTTTTTGGGTCATTGTCATTCCCATAATCTTTTCTCCTTTATTTTCAAATTTCTTCTTTCATCAA
>JAVXFE010000096.1:0-7143 GCA_036658075.1 Oscillospiraceae bacterium | reverse complement strand
CCGCTCTTAAAACTGCCCAATCCTCAAATACTCTGGATTCCAATATATCATTTTCTGTCAAGGTATATTCACCTTGGAAGTGCCGTGTTTCTCTTACCCCTATCATAGAGGCAGAAGATATGATATAACAGTTTTCGAAACCGGGTACATATTCTTTTAAAAAGTTAACAATAGGCTCCATTTGGCTTCTACAAACAAATTCAGCTTTTGTTAGATTATCTGCATCAGTTCCATCAATATTTATGCAATTTGTCATATTGCAAGTTATAATTCCCGGAATCGACGAATGATATAATAGTACATGTCCCGCCGGAAAAGGGAGATTCTTTTTAGCCAAATCTTGAATTTTTCCTTTAGGCACATTTAAGTTCATTTCAAAGGATTCAGGAAAAACGCCTCTTCCCTCGTCTACACCGCCTACTTTAAACATTAAAGTCACCGGTTGCATTTTATGATCATCTTCTCTTCCTTTAATAAACGGCACACCGCTTCTAGCGGCAATATCACCATCTCCTGTTGCGTCAATTACGATTTTTGCAAAAACGGCTTCTCTGCCCGACTTGCTTTCAATAATCACGCCTGTTATTCTGTCATTTTCTAAAATCGGTACAGATGCAAATGTATACAGCCTAACTTTTACCATTGATTCATTTAACATATCAAACAAAACTGCTTTTAATTTTTCAGGGTTAATAATTTGTTTATCACTACAATCACAGCTTTTTTCTAGTACTTCTTCATAAAATCCGCCTTGTGTTTTTCCTGTCCAATGACTCATAAGCCCTGCGGTTGCAACACCTCCCACGCAACCGCATTGTTCCACTAACATAGTTTCCGCTCCTTGCCGAGCGGCACATATAGCAGCCGCCACACCGGCAGGACCTCCCCCTAAAACTAACACATCAACTTCATCTTTAACAAGAATTTTCCTGGCTGGTTCATTATAATATTTCAAGTCAAATATCCTCCCTATATAGTCTTAATTTCCCTTTATCGAAACACCGCTATTTGCACCTCTATTGGACTGGAATGAAAAATAGCCCAAATCTTTAATAGCTGTTTTTGTATCTAAATAATCAAAAATCACCGCTCCATCAACTTTAACCGTAACTTTCATACCTTCTTCTGTAAGGTCACATCCAGTTTCAATATCATGCCACTGGTTAGGTCTTATAATGTCAGTATTTTGAACTGTATCTTTTATTGCACCACCAACAGATGGATAACGTTGAAGTTCTAACACGTCTTTTTTAACAATAATATAGTATCCTTGTGCTGAAACAACAATATTTTTATTATCAGTTACAGTTTGTTTAATAGAAAACGCATCCCATTCATTCATATCACCAAAATTCATTTTTACCAAGACATGCTCTTTTGGCGTTAATATTCTGGTGTCATGGGCTATACTACAACCTTTTTCTGTAGATAACGTCAAAATATTATTATCAAGCGTGATCTTAGAGTTATCTTTTGCAAAGTTATCCCAATCTTCCAGAGAAATTGAATTGTATTTTCTTACATATGGAATTGCATTTTCGGTAATTATTTTATAAAATTCATCTTTTGTTTCGGATATCTCGTTAATTATCTCTTTTTGTAATGCATATTTTTTCACACGCTCAGAAGATTTAACAATTAAATTATTAACAAGTTCTTTTGTACCTTTTTTATAAGTACCAACGCCGATATCAGCACCATTTTCTTCATGGAATAAATCAGTTGTCTCTTTAATTTTTTCAATTTCGGCTTCATATTCAGACAAATCAATAACAGTATTAGCAGCCGCTTCTTCATATGTAAACGTTTTAAATTTAGCGGTATCCATAACGATTTCTTTAACGTCATAGCTTTGACATAATGACACGGCGGAAACTTTCCAATAATATACTGTATCAATTTCTAATTCATCCGTTAAAATGTAATAATTGTATTTTGTCTGATATTCACCTATAATATTTTCAAAATTCGGGTCGGTGGATAATACGAGATTATAATATGTAGCACCTATACTCGGACTCCATTTAAATGCTAAAGAATTAGTAAATACTCCATAGTTCAAATTATTTATTGGAGAAATAGGGTACATTTTATTAAGCTCTTGTTGTTTTACACCATTGGTTATACCTATTTTTTCCTGTGGTGGTAATGGTTCAAAGGTTTTGATATTTTTCAAGGTGTCGCTTTCTGGCTTTATATTATAATTTTTATTTTTATAATCTTCAAATATTTCTTCATCTTTTGAAATCTTATAATTGTCATCCCACCACGAATTTCTTTCGCCAAAAACATTACCCCCTATATTAGTGCAATTATACAAAAGATTGTTTTTATATACATTATTTTGAGGGGCAACCCAATTTTTTTCAAAATCCCCCGGTACATATGAAGGCTGTAGCCTTAGAACACGAACTTTTTGAAGCGTTTTCATCCACTCAAAAACTGTTGGATATCGATTTTTCCATGTAATTTGCGTAGATTTATATTTGCCGTTATAATCAAAAGCTACACGATAACCACCTGATTTTATATATCCGTCTACAAAAACACCTGACATACTGCCTTTATAAAAATTCGAACTATTCCGTATCGCCTCTGAAGTTGTTTGATCTATAATCAGATTATTATAAAATACGTTATTGCTTCCACCATGCATAAACATATTTCCTTCTCTAAGAATATTGCCATAAGCAAAGTTATTGCTGGTGAGATCGTCAAAATAAACGCCAAACGGGTCGTTTCTTATCTGCAAAGTAGAGTCATGAAAATAATTATATCGTACATGGTTATAAATATTATCAACCGCACCTTCAAAATATATCATACCAGAATCCACTGTTCTATGTGGTCCACCTACAACTTCATTGTATTCAAAAATGCTTTCTTGTGTTTTTGCAACATAAATACACATTGATGAAGCATTTTGCACGCTATTGTGTGATACGATATTCTGAACTCCATATCTTACTGATATAGAGGCATTTATTACACTGTTGTTTTGCACAAAATTTCTCGTAGGTCTAAGATCTTGTGAATCGCAATTGCTGGTATTATATGTTGCATTATCAGTTATGGAAACCGACCCACCTATAATTGTAGAATTTATAACTCCGCAATTTTTACTCTTATGCAAGTTTACCGCCGAAGCAGTCGTCCTTTCAATTTTACAGTTTTGAATTATATTTTGATATCCAGAAAGCGTGATTCCTTTTGCAAGACCGTCACTCACAGTAAGACCGTTTAAAACTATATTATGTGCTTGGGTCGAAAATTGAATTAAATCTGAATTTGTAACAGGAATGGATATTCTGGAATTTGATATATCAGAAATTGGATATATGTATAACATTCCTGTTTCGTAATCAAGAAACCATTCACCTGGAATATCCAGCTCTTCTAAAACATTAAGATAGTAGTACGAGTTATGTGCGTTATAATTTGCACCCATTTCAGCATGCGTATATGTTCTTATAGACTTTTTTTGCTCGTTAAAATTTCGTATATGATAATATTTAACCAAATATTCTGCGTCAAACGCTCCATACATCCAAATATCACCTGTGTTTTCCCAGCCAAAAGGTCTTGGGTCAAGCAACTGAAATTCAAACCCTGCACCGGTATCTCCGGTAATCGGATTTCCTCCTATTGCATTTGTTACGGGTCCTATATCTAAAACCCCATTTTTACCATCTTCACCTTCATATTTTGCATATTTTACATTAGAAGCATTAGGCCAGCGTGCAAGGGTATATTCAGTCCCATCAACCGTTAGTTTAGGTTCTCCTGACGTTGTAACTTTTGGGAATTTTTCGTATCCCATTTTCTTCAAATCAACGGAATAGACACTTCCAAGTGCATTTTTAGGAATCTTTTTTATTGCAATAGCATCATCTGCAATTTTAAAATCTTTTCCTTCCACACTTATACCACCTGAAAGTTCAACATATTCGTCCTTATATGCACTTATAATAACAGGATTTTTTTCATCGCCGGATATATAGTCAGGTATTTTAAGCCCTTCCTCGACACTGTAAATGCCACCTCTTATGTAAATGATAACGCCACCATCACGGTTTTTAAGTTTTGCAACCTTTTGAAATGCCGCTTCGAATGTTTTAAGAGGCGCTTCTATAGTTCCCGAATTGCTGTCTTTACCATCATTTGAAATAAATATCTGAATTTCTCCATTTGCCTCATATGGTTCGAACAAAGGGACTTCGTTGGGGAGTTCTGACCTTACTTGCAAGAATCTATCAAATGTATCGTGTCCGTCGTCATCATCTCTTACAGATTTAACCCCTTTAAATTCATTTTGCAACCCAAAGGTAAAATCTCTTGTTACTTCTGTGTTGGCATAAGAGATAAACGGTGTAAAAAAAGCACATATAATAATAGATAAAGATATCATAATGTGTTTCATAAAAAGGCACCTCACTTTATAATATAGGCATATAATGCTTTTCCAGCTGAATAATCTAAAATAATTGTCGAGCCTTCACCGTTATTTGCCTCAGAGCTTATCATATCTGTATAATCGCCAAGAGTAACCTTGTTAGAAGCAGTGCTGTCATACAGAACATATTTCACGGTTGCTAAAGAGAAGATTCGCTTTTCGCCGTTATCACAAGCAATTTGGAAATATCTATTATTTAATTTCATAATATCGCCTTTAATAATTCCATAATCATAACAAGTTAAGTTATTGGTATTTCCGGTAAAATATCCATCATTATATATAAGATTTTCCTTATCCTCGCTCGGGCTATACATAATTACAAGCTGATTATCTGGTATTTCTTTTGTCTTATTTGTTCCATATTTAATTATATCTCCAACCATAACCTCTTTACCGCTTTTTAAGCATCTTGCTCCATTTATTGACTCTGTATAAACAAATGTTATATCCCCGCCGTTTGTTATGGTAAGTTTTTTAACCATATCTCCGTTCACATTAACAGCGTCCGCTATATCTGTAACGATAGCGTTGTCAAGGCGAGTAGAAACAGATACATTTGTAATGTCATATCCGCTTACATCTCTATAGATAACGATTGCACTGGCGATTAACTTATTTTTATCTGACGCATATGCCGTTATTTTATACTTCGGGTTATAATAAGAAACAATCCCTGCCGAAACCTTCGTTACAAATATATCTTCCGTATCTCCCTTAGAAGGAACAATGAATGCTTTTGTAGTATCGTCAACCCCAACCAAATTATTTCCAATGACGTCACTAAAGAGTCGATGTTCTGACTTGTATATTCCTTCTGTAATATGTAAACTGTTTTCTCCTTCATTACTGTTATAAGAGGGATACTGATCATCGATTGCGTTATACGAAAAATCCATATACGTAATCTCGTCGTTATCGTTAAAACGCACTAGAACAAGATTCCCAATACCATATTTATGTTTTTTAATATAATCAAAAGCTTCTTTTAAATTGCTATATTTTTTACCATCAATAATTGCTTTTTCTTTTAGATTTACTTCCTTTACTTCGTTTGTCTGGGTATATATTTTCAGTATAACACTATTGTCTAAAGAGTTTAACATACACACATCTGCAAGATACACGAAAAAGTCTGAATCATATGCATTCTGCTCTAAATATGAAATTTTTCCGTCATATCTTAAATAAGCCGTAATCTCCATTCCTACAGCAGGAAAGTCTGATATCTTGCTACATTCTTCTGTTGTATCATATTGTACATCATCAATTTTTAATGTTTTTTTATCAGATTCCAAAAAGCTTATTTTTCCTGTAACTTTTTTAGTACTTACAATTATATCCGCATATGTTTGATCGGCACTTTGGGCAACAGAAACGATATCACAGTCTTTGATTGTTTCAAAATTTACCTCATCACCCGACTCATTAGTAATATTTAAATTTACTGTTTTTTCAAGAGATATCATTGCAGGTTCGGTCAATCTATTATAAATAATCTTTTTTTCTTTGTCTATTCCACTTGCCACAAAAGTTTCATAGTTTTTTATAACAACCAATTCGTAAAGCCCATCATTATTTACCAATTTAACAAAGCCAGACTCCGGTTTCATCATTTTTTCCAAATTCACACTACTATTTAGAGAAGAAACCGCAACTTGATTATAAATAATTTTATATTTTTTATCAAGTGTATACTTTGCCGTTCGGCTCTGTTCTTCGCCTATATAACATTCATACACTCCATTTTCATAGCTATGTATATCCTCCGGAATAAACTTTTTGATATTATTTTTACCACTACTTACAAAAGCATGGAGGAGATTTTTCGTACCATCTTTAACTTTATAGTACCCTTTAACATAGCATCCTAAAAAATCGTTTTTCCCTGTTTTGTTTTCATAATTAATACCATCAATAACCAATTGCGAAGGTTTAACTTCACTCTTCCCAGCCATTTTGTTTTCACCATCATCAGTTACGGTGCCGGCACATTCATAAATGCCAAATCTTTCTTCTATTAATATCCGATACTCCGTTTTTTTATTACCAACTATTTCTTCTGCAAATAATGTATTATAAATCATATTGTATGCATTTTGCGTAGTCATCTTATCGTCTTGATTTAAATTTACACCTTTAAGTAAATCTCTTGAAAGAGCTTCTAAAAAGTAATTTCCATCTTTTACGTTAAACTCATATCCTAATATGCGTACAAGAATTGCACACGCATCTTTTACAAGTATCGAATCATTAGGACTAAATTTTAAACTGGAACTTCCTGAAACATAACCTAAATCATATAAAAGCATGATACTTCTATATTCTTCTAAATCCAGAGGGACATCAACAAACATCTGATTTTTTACTTCATAAGTATTTAAGTCAAAAGGGATAAGTTTTGCGGCTAAAACTGAAAACTGCCCTCTTGAAATTTCTTTGTCATTTTTTGTATCATCTATATTTTCGACAAAGTTTAAATCAGTCAAAAAGTTATTCACCATCTCATTGTTACCACTTGCATATGTAGTCAAAGGTAAAATTAATATAAGTAAAAAAGCTAAGATATGTTTCATCTTCATATTAGTTTATTCTCCCTTCCAAAGCATATATAAGGACTGCCGCTTCCGCTCTCGTTGCGTATCCTTTTGGGTTAAAAGTGTTATCGGTCAGGCCCTTAATAACACCTT
>JAVXFE010000095.1:5201-7153 GCA_036658075.1 Oscillospiraceae bacterium | reverse complement strand
GATGGAACCTTTGGTGCAAACGATTATATCACAACTGAGCAAATTCGTGTTTTAATTAATAGAATAACTGAACAACCAACACCAAAAACCGATTATTATGCCTATGTAAATAGCGAATGGCGAACGTTTTCACAAATTCCGGATGGCTATCCTGAGTGGTCCGACACATATCAACTTAGTCAGGATATTGCCTACCGAATGCAAGATATTGTTACAGGGCTTTTAAATGCTAAATTTTATAATGGAATGGAATACGAGCCAGGCTCAAATGAACAAAAAATTATCGATACATATTTGACAGCGGCAGATATGAAATATCGTGATGAGGTTGGGCTTAAAGCTATCCAGCCATATTTAGAACTTATTGATTCTGCAGCTTCCGTAACCGATTTAATATCAGTTATGGCAAGCCTTGAAAAAGCTGGATTTCATGGGCTTTTACCAATCAAAATAGAAACCAACTTTAAAAATTCTTCAAAATATTCGTTGGCTTTTGAAAGTTGCTACACGGGCGTGGATACCGCAATGATTCAAAGCGGTGAATATGAAAGCGTTATTAACAAATATGAAGAATATATTACAAAATTGTTGATAGTTAGCGGACAGGACGAAAAACTCGCAAAAGAAAACGCCCGAAGCGTTTGTAATTTATGTGTTGAACTTGGAAAGGCAAGCCTAAGCTCAGGCGACTGGAACAATATGGAGTTATTACATAATCCATATACACGCCGTGATTTTGGAAGACTTTTTAATAACATCGACACTTATAAATATTTAGATGAGCTGGGCTATTCCAGTGCGAAATCTGTAGTTGTTATGGATACGGAGCTAGCAAAGTTTATAAATAAATATTTAACAAAGGAAAATATAGAACTTTTAAAAAGTTATTTACGTGTATCTTTGCTTGACCAAAGTTCGTTTTATTTAAACACTGATATGTATAAAATCCGTGAAGAATACGTTAATTTTGTGAACGGTACAAATTCAAAAGTGCCACCGGAGGGATATGCCATAAGCATTGCCCAATCCATGCTTGGACTGGAAATGGGCGAATTATATATAGACAACTTTTTTTCAGCCGATGCAAAAATCTATGTTGAAGATATGGCAAAAAAAATAATTGAAACTTATGAAAAACGCATAGAAAACCTTGATTGGATGGGTTGGCACACAAAAAAGACCGCTATTGAAAAATTAAAAGCGATTCGAATTCAAATTGGATATCCTGAATATATTATTGGATATACAAACAAAGGCTTTAATGTAAAAGGCGGAAAAGAAGGCGGAAGCCTTATGGGAAACATGATTAATTTTAACATTTTAAAAAATACGCAGAATTCACAAATAATAACCGAAGAACTTCCGGTAAACAAAGATGAATGGGTAATGCTTCCACAAACCGTTAATGCATATTATAACATGGCGACAAACAGCATTGTCATACCTGCCGGGATTTTACAACCACCATATTACAATTCACATTCGACTTATGAGGCGAATTTGGGCGGTGTTGGTAGGATTATTGCACATGAAATCACTCATGCATTCGATAATATTGGTTCGCAATTTGATAAAAATGGGAATCTTTCAGACTGGTGGACAGCGGAGGATTATTCGGATTTTGATGAAAAATGCCAAGACTTTATTTCGGTATATGACAATATCGAGTTTATGCCAGGTGTATATGTCGATGGAAATCTTACATTAAGCGAAAATATTGCTGACGTTGGCGGTATGGCGTGCATCTTAGACCTTGCGGGACGAGATAATCCAAACCTTAACGATTTATTCCGAAGTTATGCCATATCATGGAGAAGTGTCGCAACCGAAGAATATCAAAGGATTATGATTACCACGGACGTTCATGCTCCAGATAAAGTGCGTACAAACACCGTTTTATCAAATTTTGAAGAGTTTTATGAGTTATATAATATCGATAAAAACGATGCTAT
>JAVXFE010000095.1:0-5191 GCA_036658075.1 Oscillospiraceae bacterium | reverse complement strand
CTGTCGATTTGGTAATTAATATTTATAGTTTAAAAAATCATACCTTCCTTGATTAAGTCGTCTTTTATCTTAATACAGGAAGGTATGATTAAAATTTGTGCTATTTTGTGCATAAATATAGTGATTTTATAAATATTATTATTTATTTTCACAAAACGCTTGACAAAGATGTTTGTACGTGCTATACTAAGAACATATTTTAAGAGTAACAATGATTATCACATATTTTTGTATATCATTTTTCTTTAAGATGATGTACAAAAATATGTGTTTTTGTTTTTACCAAGGAATAAATTTTAATATTTTTTATGGAGGTACTATTATGAGTACAGGTACAGTTAAATGGTTTAACGCAGAAAAGGGTTTTGGATTTATCACAGTTGACGGCGGCGAAGATGTTTTTGTTCATTTTTCAGCTATCGTTTCTGATGGTTTCAGAAGCTTAAACGAAGGTCAAAAGGTTACTTTTGACATCGAAAAAGGAAACCGTGGAATGCAAGCTGCTAACGTTTGTCTTGCGTAATCCAACTTAATAAAAGCGACCTCGAATGGGGTCGCTTTTAATTTAAGATAAACGAGGTATTGGGGGTCTGGACCCCCAATACCTCGTTCTTTTTTATTGTTCTTTTGCCTGAGCATTTATTTTAGCATTTGCATCGTTTGCAATCTTCATAAGCTCAGAAATTGATAACTTATCGAATTCGTCTTGATTAACTAAAACTTCGGCTTTTTCACGCCAATAACCTTTGATTTCATTTGCACCCGCTAATCTTTTGATTATATGATACCCAAAGGATGATTTTACGGGTTTTGATATTTCGTTTATTTTAAGTGAAAACGAAGCATCTTCAAACTCTTTTACCATTTCCCCTGTCCCAAAAGTATAGCCTTCTGCTGTTTCGCCTGTATCTTCATTAAATTCTGTCATAAGCTTATTAAAATCGTTACCGCCTTTTGCTAGTTTTTCAACTTTTTCTGCCTTTTTTAACTCATTATCGGTTTTAAAATCCGACTTAATCAAAATATGTTGAACGGTTGCCGCATCCTTTTTCACATATTTGCTTAAATCAACGTCTTGCGGTATAAATTTTGTTATATCTTCTTTCATCAAAGCTTCAATTCCCGAAATATGTGCCATTCTTGCATATATTTTTTTGTATTCTTCCGGTGTTGAAATTCCCATAGTAGAAACTCTAAGTTTAAATCCTTCGGCACCAAACTGGCTTACAAATGCGTCAACAGTTTTTGCCACTGCCGCTTCATCTTCTTCTGTCCAAACTTCACCAGCCTTTTCACCGTTTTCAATCAAAACCATATCCTCTGTAACTTTATTTAACGCATTTTCTTTTATAATATCATTCAAAGGTCTGCCATCTTCCATCACGTTCCAATCAAAATCAGTGACAGAAATATTCGGGTCTTTTTCCGCCTTATCTATAATGATATTTAAAGCCTCAATAACCATATAATGTTTTAGGTCATCTGATGTAACTGCCTTTCCGTTAACGGTAGCAACCTCCGAAACGATATTTTCATGGGCTACGCCAACATTCACCGTATATGTAGACGCATCCCACGCAATTGGAATTCCCATTTGTTCAGATAAAAACCTTACCGGAACCATTGCACGGTCGTTCATGGTAAATGGTGGAACGGCCAAAGTGTACTGCTCTCCATCTCCACTATAAACGGTTGTTTCGCCTATGTTCATGGTTAAATCCACATCACCATTTGTGATTCTTATGGATTGCTCTTCTTCTTTCCATTCAACGACACAACCCATTTTTTCGGTTACGGCTCTAATTGGTATCATAGTTACATCATCGATAATTAAGGCTGTTTGGTCGCTTTCTAAAATTTCATTATTAATATAAACAGTTACGGTTTCAATGCTTTCTGCCACTGCCGTCATTCCTAGGCTTCCAATTAATAAAGCCCCGCATATACATGCACTAAGTATTCTCTTCATAAAATATCTCCTCGTAAATATATTTTTGTCTATAATCATTCTATTATACTATATTTTGTCGTAATAATCAAGATTTAAATTTTCCGTGGGCAATGAATGGAAATCGGGCATATATCGCATTTTGGAGAACGAGCTTTGCAATATTCTCGTCCATGATATACTAGTTGGTGGCATAATTTTGTCCAATTATCTTTTGGAACAATCTTCATTAAATCAATTTCAATTTTGTGAGGATTTTTATTTTGAGTAAAGTCAAGTCGATTTGACAAACGTGTTGCATGCGTGTCTACAACTATCGTTGGAATTCCAAAATAGTCCCCAAGCACCAAATTCGCCGTTTTTCTTCCAACTCCCGGCAAGGTGAGCAGTTCTTCCATCGTATTCGGAACCTCTCCATCAAAATCAGCTATTAGCGTTTGACAGCATCCGATTATATTTTTCGCTTTATTTCGAAAAAATCCCGTTGACCGAACATCATTTTGAAGCTCAAGTTCGTCCGCATGTGCAAAATCATACACATCTATATATTTTGCATATAACGTTTTTGTAACGATATTTACACGTTTATCTGTGCATTGAGCCGCTAAGCATGTGGATATTAACAACTGCAAAGGTGTTTCATAATCTAATGTACATTCGGCGTCACTGTATAAATTATCAAAAATCTCTATTATTTTTACAATTCTTTTCTTTTTATCTGATATTTTTTCAGACATTTTCAAAAACCCCCTTGCAAAATTCTCTTTCTACTATTATAATATAAGATGTGTGAATATTCAATAAGTAAATAATTTAAAATATATAAACAGAAATGGAGATTAACTATGTTTGAAATGGAAAATGTAAAAAAATTCGATCCAGAGGTTTATGATGCAATACAAAAAGAAATAAATCGTCAACGCAACAAGATTGAACTCATCGCCTCCGAAAACTTTGTTAGCCCAGCTGTAATGGAAGCTATGGGTTCACCACTTACAAACAAGTATGCGGAAGGCTATCCTGGAAAACGTTATTATGGCGGTTGTGAATATGTCGATATCGTTGAAAATGTTGCACGTGACAGAGCAAAAGAATTATTCGGTGCAGAATTCGTTAATGTTCAGCCTCATTCGGGTGCACAAGCTAACCTTGCCGTTTTCTTTGCCGCAATGGAACCGGGTGACACATATCTTGGAATGAACTTAGCTCACGGCGGTCATTTAAGCCACGGCTCGGCAGTTAATATTTCAGGTAAGTATTTCCATGTTGTTCCGTATGGCGTTGACGCTGTTACGCATCGCATTGACTATGATGCCCTGCGCCAACTTGCAATCGACAACAAGCCAAAAATGATTTTAGCTGGTGCAAGTGCATATGCACGTGAAATTGATTTTGCCGCTTTCCGTGAAATCGCTGATGAAGTTGGTGCGTATTTGATGGTAGACATGGCTCATATTGCTGGTTTGGTTGCAACCGGTCTTCACCAATCCCCTATTCCATATGCTGATTTTGTTACAACAACCACTCATAAAACCCTTAGAGGTCCACGTGGTGGTATGATACTTTGTAAAGAAAAATATGGTGCAATGATTAACAAAGCTGTATTCCCAGGAAACCAAGGCGGACCTTTGATGCACGTGATTGCAGGAAAAGCTGTTTGCTTTAAAGAAGCTCTTTCGCCGGAATTTAAGGACTATCAAGTTCAGGTTAAAAAGAACGCCACGACACTTGCCGAAGCTTTAATGAGTCGTGGAATTGAGATTGTTTCAGGCGGAACAGACAACCATCTTGTTCTTGTAAGCCTCCTTAAACAAGGAAAAACCGGCAAAGAGGTTGAACATAACCTTGATGAAGTTGGTATCACATGTAATAAAAATACTATTCCAAACGACCCACAAAGCCCATTTGTAACAAGCGGTGTACGCCTCGGTTCACCTGCCGTAACCACACGTGGCTTTAAAGAAGATGATATGGTTGAAGTTGCTGACCTTATTAGCCTTATAATTGAAGACTTTGAAGGAAACAAAGATGCAGTTTCTAAGAGAGTTTCTGCCCTTTGTGAGAAACATCCACTTTATGTATAATTTAAAACCATTAGCCGACAGACTGCGTCCCACAACTCTTGATGAAGTTGTGGGACAGCAACATATATTGGGCAAAGGTCGAATACTTCGAAATATTATCGAAAGCGGAAATATTCCAAACATGATATTCTATGGTGTCTCCGGCACAGGGAAAACCACTATTGCCAACATTGCCGCAAAGGCTTGTAACAAACGTCTTTACAAGCTAAATGCTACAAATGCCTCTGTTTCAGATATAAAAACAATCGTCCAAGAAAGCGACAGCTTTTTAGGACAAAATGGAGTCCTTTTGTATCTGGATGAGATTCAAAATTTTAATAAAAAACAACAACAATCTCTCTTAGAATATACAGAAAACGGCAAAATAACCTTGATTGCAAGCACCACAGAAAACCCATATTTTTATATATACAACGCAATTTTAAGCAGAAGTACCGTTTTTGAATTTAAAGCGCTTACGTCAGATGATATAGAACTTGCACTTAATCGTGCCTTAAAAATTTTACAAACTGACGATTTTTCGCATAATATTCTAACCGTGAACGATGGAGTTTTAAATCATATAGCTGAAAAATCAAACGGTGACGTTCGAAAGGCTTTAAACTCTTTAGAACTTGCCGCAACATATAGCATTCCTGATGCCGATGGGAATATTAATATTACTCTTGAATTCGCTCAAGAATGCACGCAAAAAAAGGCGTTTAAATATGATAAATTAGGAGATAGCCATTATGATATTTTAAGTGCCTTCCAAAAGTCTATCCGTGGAAGCGATACAGATGCCGCCGTACATTATTTGGCACGATTGGTTATGGCTGATGATATCCAATCTATATGTCGTCGACTTATGGTTATTGCGTGTGAAGATATTGGACTTGCGTATCCACAGGCGATTTCAATCGTAAAGGCGTGTGTGGATAGTGCCTTGATGTTAGGTTTCCCTGAAGCTCGAATCCCGCTGGTTCAGGCAGTAATACTTCTTGCAACGGCACCCAAATCAAATTCGGCGTATCTTGCTTTAGCGGCGGCGATTGAAGATATCGAAAACACCGACACGGGAGATGTTCCACGTCAACTTCAAAATAAACATTTTGACGGCGAAGGGAATGCAGAAAAAGGGCAAAACTACCTCTATCCGCACGACTATCCCAATCACTAT
>JAVXFE010000094.1:0-7354 GCA_036658075.1 Oscillospiraceae bacterium | reverse complement strand
TGAATCAGGATATAGCAGCCGTTCGTATCTTGGAAATGGAGTTTCAGTTTCTGAAAGCACATATGAAGGACGAGAAAGTGCTACAGAGAAAAGAATTAGCGTTAGTAAATCAAGTGCAACAGGCTTGTTTTTTGAAGGAGACCTTGATGTAATTTCAAAAGGAATCAATTTTGCTGAAATTATCGCTGATGGATTTGTTGGCGATTTAAAGAATAATTTCGTTATGACTAAAGATGAAAACGGAAACAAAACCTATAATGTAACATTAACCGAAGCACAGGTTCCGGAAATTGTTAATTCAGGCTTAGCTCTTGCCTCATCTGCTATGAAATCAGTTTTTGATAAAAGCGAACTTTCATCAAAAGCTGAAGGCGGAGCAGATGAACTTTCAGCAAACGCTGAAGGCGGAGCAAATGAACTTTTAAATAGCATTATAGCTGGTGGAAATGTTCCAAAAGTGACATACGCACGTTGTGACTTAACCGTAAACGAATATGGGAAGTTAACAAAAAACACCATGGAAGGAACTTTAATGGCGAAAGATGTTAATGGGGTTGAACATAACCTGACCATGACGGTAGATGCTGATCTTGCTGACTATGGCACTACAAAAGCTGACTCTTTTGATATTGCTGAAAACGTAAATATAACATTAAAAGATGGCACGGTTTTGAATTCTGTTTCTGAAATGATGAAGTTTGGCAAATCAATTCATGGAACATTAGCAGATGGAACAAACTTTAATTTGAACCCAATTGATTATACCACTGACGAATATCGTGGAGAAGAGAGTATGTATATTGAAAAAGGCGTTGAGATTTCAGCAGATGAATATCAAGAGCTACAACAAGCCTTAAATGAAAAAGTTGAAGCAAAGTACAAAGATAATGTTAAAGGTATAGAGGCAACAAAGGAGAATGTTACCGTTACAGAATAAATTTTATACTTTAATATTTTAGCATATAGGGCGAGTTTTTTATAACTTGCCCTAAAGTGCTGAATTCTTGTGTTTATACATTATTTAGATAGGATGGGTTTTATGGAAAAAATAGAAAAAGTTGTAGAGAACGCAGAAAAAGTTATAGAAATAAAGGGTTTAAAAAAATTATATAGCAACGGACGTGGAATCGAAAACGTAACTTTTGATATAAATCGAGGTGACGTTGTTGGTCTGCTTGGACCTAACGGCTCAGGGAAAACCACAACCATGAAAGTTGTGTGTGGTATGTGTGTGGCGGATAGCGGAGAGGTTAAAATCCGCGGAAAGGCTATCGATGAAAATCACGAAGAGGCGATGGAAAATGTCGGTGCCTTAATTGAAATGCCTGCATTGTACGAATATATGACGGCGTACCAAAACCTCAAAATGATGTCAAGGTTTTATAAAAATGTGGACGATGTGCGGATTGATTATATCATGAAACTGCTTAATATCGAGCGTTATAGAAATGATAAAGTCGGAAGATTTTCGCTTGGAATGAAACAGCGTTTAGGGCTTGCTATGGCACTAATCTCCGAGCCTGAAATTGTTGTCCTTGACGAACCTGCAAACGGACTTGATATAGAAGGAATAATTCATGTCCGTGAGATTATTACGCAGATGGCAAAGAAGGGCGTGACTTTTTTGGTGTCTAGTCATATTGCCTCTGAACTTGAAAAAACTTGTAATAAAGTTGCGGTAATCCACGAAGGCGAAATGCTAGCCTTTGATACAATGGAAGAAGCCTTAAAGTTCAGTCCTACCCTTGAAGATTATTTCCTTAATATTGTAAAAGAAAAAAGGGGGTCGCTTGTAATATGACAATGTTTTTGGCAAACTTAAAAAATGAACTACAAAAGTTGTTTTCTAAAAAGAAATATATGGTTTTTATAATAATCAGTATTGCGATAGCTTTAGGAAATGTAGGAATAAAACTGCTCGTTAACAAAGTTGCACAGGGGAATTTTGCACTTAGCACACACAATATTTCGTATTCGATGTTGTCGTTTATTGCAGATTTTATGGTGCCTTTAATCGTGTTTATGGCGGCAACGGATTTGTTTTCTTCTGAATTTCAAGACGATTCAATAAAGGCAATTTTAGTTAGACCTATAAGTCGTTTTAAAATATATCTCTCAAAGATTATGGCGATTTTCGTGCTGGCGGCTGTAAATTTTGTGTGTATGCTTGTTGTGACGGCAGGACTCGAAATAATCAGCGGAAACGGTGGAGTTTTAAGCAATGTTATTATGGCGTATTTGCTTGACATGATTCCTATGTTTGTGGTAATCTTAATGGCGACAGCAGTAAATCAATTAGGAAAAAGCTCGACAATGGCATTGTTTTTGTGTATAATAGTATATGCAGCATTAGCAATAGGCGGAATCTTTATTCCACATCTTAGCGGACTTTTGTTTACGGGTTACATGAAGTGGCATAATATTTGGCTTGGAACAGCTCTTCCATTTTCGGCCATGATTAGCAAAATCGCTCTTATGTTTGGATACGGACTTATATTCTTGAGCGGTGGATATTATCTCTTTGCTCGGCGTTCGCTTTAGTTAAGGGAAATTGTGTGTCTTAGGAGTGGTAAGAGTGTCTATAAAACGAAAAATCTTAATATCAAACATAATAATGCTTGTTGTTCCGGTGCTTTTAATACTTTTATTAACCGTTTTTATGGTTGCGGTTTTCGTGTCAAATAATCCGGAACTTGGGTTTGCAGCATTAGAAGAATATCAGCAGACATCAATGTTTACAAAATTTATCGCTAAATATTTTGTTGTATGGGGTTCGCTTGCCATAATCGTGACGGGCGTTACTGCCATGTGCATTACTATGTACTTATCAAACAGAATTATACAGCCTTTAAAAGATTTGCGTATTGCCATGGAGCATATAAAAGTTGGCGACCTTGATTACGAATTTTCAGGTTCAAACGAAAAAGAACTAAAAGAGGTTTGCGTTGCAATGGAGGATTTAAGACTTAGGCTTAAAAGAAGTGTAGAGAGCGAACTTGCACGTGAAAAGGAACAAAAAATGTTAATTGCGAATATTTCGCATGATTTAAAAACACCGATTACATCTATAAAGGGATATATCGAAGGGATAAAGGACGGCGTTGCAGATACCCCTGAAAAAATGGAAAAATACTTGACAACCGTTTTATCAAAAACGGAAATTATAGAGTCTATGGTAGAGAACCTTTCACTATATTCGCATCTTGAACTAAGCCGTCTACCGTACGAAATGAAGATTTTGGATATCTGTGAATTTTTAAAGAAAACGCTAAACGATTATACACTGGATTTGCAAAATGCTAATATTACATTAAAAACAAATATTACAGAAAATGTTTTAGTTAAATTTGATGAGAAAAAGATGCATAGAGTTTTTGGAAATATTATTGGAAACAGTATAAAATATAAAAAAGACAATAGCGGAACATTAAATATAAATACCGAGATTACGAAAAATGGGCTTGTGATTACTTTTGAAGACACGGGCGTTGGGATAAAGGAAAGTGACATAGAACGTGTGTTTGAAGGATTTTATCGAAGTGATCCATCTCGAAACAGCGGAATAGAAGGAAACGGTTTAGGACTATCGATTACAAGACGGATAATAGCCGACCACGGCGGAAAAATTTGGCTTAGAAGCGAAGAAGGATTAGGCACAGAAATAATAATTTTATTGCCTATTGTAAAATTAAAAGCTTAGAGTTAACTTTGGAGGTATATCATGAAAGTTTTAATTATTGAAGACGATGTAAGTATTGCTGAACTTGAGAGGGATTATCTCCAAGTTAATGGGTTTGAATGTGAGATTGCATGTGATGGTGAGATTGGGCTACGGCGTGCCTTAAATGAGGATTTTTCGCTTGTTATAATCGACATCATGCTTCCTGGGAGAGATGGGTTTTCTATATGTACGGAACTTAGAAAAGTTAAAGATGTTCCTATTATATTTTTATCTGCGAAAAGTGAGGATATCGATAAAGTTCGAGGACTTGGCTTAGGTGCGGATGATTATATGACAAAACCTTTTTCGCCCTCGGAATTAGTGGCACGTGTAAAAACGCACATCGAGCGTTATAAAAGGCTTGTTAATACAAATGTCGAAAAAAAATCGTCGGTGATATCTGTTCGTGGTTTAAAGATTGACCGTGATGCACGAAGAGTGTACGTCAATGATGTTGAAGTTATTATGCCTGTAAAAGAGTTTGAGGTATTATTATTCTTAGCAGAAAATCCGAATATCGTGTTTAGCAAGGAGCGACTTTTTGACCGACTTTGGGGAATGGACGCTATGGGTGACGTGTCTACCGTTACGGTGCATATTCAGAGGATACGTGATAAGATTGAATCCGATAAAGAACAACCTAAATATATCGAAACGATTTGGGGAGCGGGATATCGCTTTAAGTTATAAAATATAAAACCGCCACAACCGCATTTTTGCGTTTGTGGCGGCTTTAGTCTGACATGGGCGGATTTTTCCATCCTGCTTTTTGAAAGGGGTAAAACAATGGGGAGATACTATAAACAAAAAAGATATTAGAGACGATAGTGGTTGAAATTTACGAAATTCTTCAAATTTAAAACACATCACAATCGCCGTCAAATCTACCAATTTCGCTGACAAAACGGCATGTTTGACATAATATACATTTGTCGCTACTAATAATAAAATAATTGACAAATTAAATTTTCATGATATAATAAAACAAGGATGTTTTGGGATGTGAAAGGTGATTTTTATGAGATTTATAGGAAGTAAGGCAACATTACTTGATAATATAGATATGGTTATATCAGAAAATACAAATGGTACAGAAAATACATTTTGCGATATTTTTTCTGGTACTGGCATTGTTGCACGCCATTTTAAACCCAAGTATGAGGTATATTCAAACGATACGCTCCATTTTTCATATGTAATACAAAAAGCGACAGTAGAGAATAATTCAAAGCCAACATTTAAACGATTAAAAAATATTGGCATCGCAGATCCTTTTAAATTTCTTGAAGAAACACAGATAAAAACACTCAATTATATTGACAACAACTATTTTATAACAAAAAATTATACACCTCATGATGATTGTAATAGGATGTATGTTTCAAATAAAAATGCAGCAAGAATAGATTTTATAAGAAGTACCATAGAAGCATGGAAACACGAGAGTCTATTAAGTGAACTTGAGTATTATTACTTGCTTGCTGGATTAATCGAAGGCGTTCCATCTATTTCAAATATTACCGGTACCTATGGTGCGTATTTAAAGCAATGGGATAAACGGACATATAAGGATTTAGAAATGGCTCGTTTGGATGTTATTGATAATAAGAGAAATAATAAGTGCTATAATATGGACGCTAATAAATTAATTAGAGAAATTGAAGGTGACATTCTATACTTAGATCCACCATACAACTCAAGGCAATATGCCCCAAATTATCATTTGCTTGAAACAATATCAAAATATGATTTTCCTGAAATTCATGGTATAACAGGTATGCGTCCGTATGATGATTTAAAATCTTCTTTTTGCATAAAAAATGAAGCGCTTGATGCATTTGAAGATTTAATTAATAAGGCACAGTTTGCAAATATTGTAATGAGCTATAGCACCGATGGATTAATGAGTGAGAAGCAGATTGAAAAAGTATTAAAACAACACGGTACTCCGGAAACATATAAAAAATATGCTGTACCATACAGACAATATATGAGTAAAAAGACAAAAAAGACTGAATGCTTATATGAATATTTGTTTTATATAAAAAAAGAGATCCCCAAAAAACAGATGTTTGATTTTATATTAAACGGCAACGTCAAAACAGCAAAACAAATCATTTCAGATAAGAAAAAATACATTAAAAGCCCTATGAATTATATAGGCGGAAAATATAAGCTGTTACCGCAAATTATTCCGTTGTTTCCGAGTTGTATCGGGACATTTATTGATTTGTTTTCAGGTGGCTGTAATGTGGCAATTAATGTTAATGCTAATAAAATTATTTGCAATGATATTAATAATAAAATAATTCAGCTATTTAAAAAGTTTAATGAAATGGAACTGCAAGAAATCCTTTATAACATTGAACATAGAATTTCGGAGTATGGACTATCGAAGGAAAATGAAAATGGATTTAAAAAATTTCGAGATTATTATAATTTGACAAAGGATCCTATTGATTTATATACCTTAACTTGTTATTCGTTTAATTATCAGTTTAGATTTAATAATAATTTAGAATACAATAATCCATTTGGCAGAAACAGAAGTCAGTTCTCAGAAAATATGAAGAAAAATTTAATTTCTTTTGTATCAAAGTTAAAGGAAAGTAATATAGCGTTTGAAAACAAAGATTTCACAAATATTTCTTTGGAAAACTTAACACCTGATGATTTAATATACTGCGATCCACCGTATTTTATAACAACAGGAACATATAATGATGGCAACAGAGGATTCAAAGATTGGAAAGAAGAACAGGAAAATGCTTTATATGCGTATCTTGATAAAGCAAATGAATTGGGACTTAAATTTGCCTTATCCAACGTTCTTGAACACAAAGGAAAAACAAATGATATTTTATCAAGTTGGGCTAAAAAGTATAAAATAATTGATTTAAACTATAACTATTCCAATGCAAGCTATAATACAAAGAAGGGGGCAAGCAGAGAAGTTTTGATAATAAACTATTAATCTGCTTATATACTATGATGATTTCAGTTTTACCAACACAAATTAAAAAATTTCGTTCTTTTGGTTGGGTACAGGACCCAAGTAACCTAATAAGTTTATGTAATGTTGTGGCTGTTTTTGATTCTAATTCACAGACACATAAAGACTTAATAGATAGAAATATTTCTAAGTTGGTTGAAAAACGGGATGGACGGGACACTTTTATAAATACATTGAAACAAAATCCACTTAAAATTCCATATTCACAGCTTGTAGGAACGTCTTTTACACCAAGAAGCAGTTCAAGATGTAATGGAATTATACAGGTAACAGTGAAGGGACAAGGAAGAGATTTTATAGGTGATTGGCCTGCTGATAATTTTGTCAGATGGGCACATTGTTTTGGTTTTATTAAATACAATTATAATGATGATACTTTTGAAATTACAAATGAGGGATTGGCTTTATCTGCTGCAAGAAATAATCCTGTTGAATTATCCGAATCAGAAAAAGCTTTATTAATAGATGCCGCTTTGGCATATTCTCCTGCGATCAGAATTTTGAAACTTTTGTCCGCAACTGAAGATACCCATCTGACAAAGTTTGAAATAGGAAAACAACTTGGATTTATTGGAGAAGATGGATTTACAAGTATGCCACAAAAAATTCTAATTCAAGCA
>JAVXFE010000093.1:0-7372 GCA_036658075.1 Oscillospiraceae bacterium | reverse complement strand
GTCACGAATGTCAGCAAACGACATTTTACCCATAACACGTTTTGACATAATACGTCCGGCAAGCGTTACGATTTTACCTTCAAAATCCGCATAATTATCACGGATTTGCGTTGTGCAATTATCACGATCAAATTTCGTCACATCAAACGGGTTTGTGCCTTCATCTTGAAGAGTTTTTAACTTTTCACGCCTAACTTTCATTACCATATTTAAATCTTTTTCGGTAGTTTGTTCAGGGTTGACTTTTTGATTATTCTCGCTCATTAATAATACTCCTTAAAATTCTATTTTGTTATCTCTAAAACCTTGTATTCTGCAACTCCGCCTGGGGTTTCAATGTTAGCAGTTTCACCAACGCCTTTGCCCATTAAGCCTTTGCCTACAGGGGATTCATCGGATAATTTAAAGTTAATTGGATCCGCTTCAGTAGAGCCAACTATGCTATATTCGACTTCTTCGTTGTATTCAACGTCTAAGAGTTTAACTTTTGTACCAACGCTGACCTTTTCTAAATCGATATCTGCTTCATCGATTACAACGGCGTTTTTAAGCATAGTCTCAAGCTTTAAAATACGAACCTCAACCTGTGCTTGCTCGTTTTTAGCTTCATCATATTCAGCGTTCTCGGATAAATCGCCAAATCCCAAGGCAACTTTAATCTTCTCAGAAACTTCTTTACGTTTTTGAGTTTTTAAATATTCAAACTCATCTTCAAGATTTTTAAATCCTTCAGGTGTAAGTGTAATTTGTTTGTTTGTGTCCATAAAATAGTACCTCCAAAATTCTTATACGTTTTATTAAATCCTAACCTTAATATTATAAAGCACAGGCTCTATATTGTCAACTTATTTTTTCCAGAGAGATAACCTTTAACTCGGTATTTTTTTATATCTTCTCCTAAAAATTGGGCAACGTCACTCTCGTCTATGTCATATTCATTTAAACCAAGTTCATACTCCGCTCCGTTTATAACAAAGTCACGCCCGATTCGCACAAGATTATTTTCCACATCGATAAGAATCTCCGTCGCTTTCCTCTTGCTTTTTTCATAAGTCTCATACTCATATACATTTATATATAAGCCATATTCATCGGCAATCTGTTCGGAAATCTGCGTTGCCTTATACAAATTTTCTGTATATATATCAATGGTTTTAACCTGCATACAAAACCTTTCAAGCCCCTTAATATCAACTAAATCCAAGTCTTTATCAACTATTTTTAAGACTGTATTTTCTGAAGTTATTTTGCATTTTTTAATAGCGTACCATGTTGCGTCAAAAAGGTTAAACCGTGAAACATTATCACTGTTTTCAATTGATAAGCCGATTTTTATTGACTTTGTATATAAAACTTTTTCTATGCCACGCAGTTTTAAAGCCTTTTCTGCCATATTGACAATTCGCAACTTTTTTCCGCTTTTTAACTTAAAAAACTCGTCTTTCGTGTATGGAATCACCGCTATCATACTTATCTTTTCGTCATTTTCATCATTAACTTTTATCCTTTTAAATAGGCTATTTAAAATTCTTTTATCGTGTGTTTGGCATTCGGATATTATGCCAATCTTCAAAAAATCCACCCCTATTTTTTATTTAACTGCACAATCGCCGCCTGTAACTGTTCATCTTGTTCAGGTGCAAGTGTGGATAGCTTTGCATATTTTTCCATTGCCATTGGAACAACTATGTCAGGTATTAACCCTTCACCGTGGATACAAACGCCGTTTGGCGTGTAATATTTAGCAACGGTTACGGAAAGCATACCTTCATCTCCTATCGGGAAAACGCTTTGGATAATTCCTTTTCCGTACGTTTTTTCGCCTATAAGTGTCGCCTTTCCATAATCCTTTAACGCCCCAGCTAGGACTTCACTTGCACTTGCACTTCCGCCATTTGTAAGTATAACAATCGGAATATTCTCTGCACCTTCTGTTGCGTCATAATTTTCACGGTGCTTACTCTTATCCATTGTATAAACTATAGTTTTATCTTTTTCGATAAAGATATCTGAAATTTCCACTGCGTCATCTAAAAAACCGCCCGGGTTATTTCTAAGGTCAATAATAAGCGACTTCATGCCCTTTGTTTTTAAATCCTGAAACGCCGCATTAAATTCTTCACTTGTGCCTTCAAGGAACTGCGAAATGTTAAGCCGTCCTATGCTATCCGTAACCATTGTTCCGGTAACAGAATTCTGCTTTATCTCTTTCCGCTCCACGTCAAGTGTAACGGCTTCGCCGGTTGTCACCTTTAAAACCTCAATCGAAATCTTCGACCCCGCCGCGCCACGCATCTTTTTCGATGCCTCATTTAATTGCTCTCCTGTAATAGGCTCACCCGCAATTTTAAGTATCTTATCGCCCGTTACAATCCCTGCCGCCTCTGCAGGCGTTCCGGAGATTGCGGATACCACACGGACAGTATTGTCCGTGGTACAATTTTCAATATACAAGCCTATTCCATGATATGTTCCGCTTAACTCCTCTGAATACGCTGACGCTTCTTCACCATAGAAATAGCGTGTATATGGGTCTTTTGGGGCTGCTGACATGCCAAGCAAAGCCATATTCATATATTCCGCAGGGTCAATATCTTCATAGTAAAAATCGGCGGTCAACTTTGAAACGTACGAAAATTTCATAAAATCGTCAAAATTGCTAAAGCCAAACGGGTTTACCGCTCCAATAGTCAGAAACGATGTGGTTATAATAAGAAGTATAGAACAAACTACCAAAACTGATTTTTTTATATACATATGTTTACCTCACAATTTAATATAGACATCTGCCTTTGTAAATATCTTATTCTGTGCATGACCTAAATATACCCGTTAGGCGACACGGTTTTTCCGTTTACTATTATTTCAAAATGCACATACGCTTCGTCCTCATTGCCTGTTAAGCCGGGTATTCCAATTTTATAGCCACTTGAAACCTCTTGACCTTCTTCTACTCCAAAGTCAGTTAGGTGTCCATAAATCGTCTGCCCAAACCCATGGTCAATAACGATACAATTCCCATACCCATCATCTTCACCAACGAATACAACTTTTCCATCAGCGGCAGCCATTACGCCATCTTCACTCGCTAATTTTAAATCAACCCCTGAATGATTTTTCATGGTATCATCTGAAACCGAAAATTCACGCATTATATTTAAATCAGATACCGGTGACGATAACTTTACATCGCCGTTATCCTTTTTATTAATCGTCCGCTGAAGCCGTTTTTTAAAGCTTTCCATTGCCGATTGCTTATCTTCTAGGAAATTCTTATACGCTTTTTCATCGTTTTTAAGGCTTTTTTCAAACTCCAACTTTTCATTTTTCTTGCGTTTAAGTTCCATGTTTTTTTGTTTTAGCCACTCATCGTTATTTTTCATGTTGGCTCTAAACTCTTCTATTTCTTTCATCGACGCCGCAATCTCATTTTTTTGACTTTCCATATCATCGAAAACTTTTTTATCGTGTTCTGCAATCTCTCTTGCAACGACAACGGTATCCACAAACTCCGAAAAGTTATTTGCCGTAAGTAACATTTCCAAATACGAAACGTCTCCGTATTCGCAATCAACTTTAACTCGTGCCTTAAATCTTTCGTATTGTTCAGCCGTTTTAACTTTTGCGTCATACAATTTGTCATTAATCTCTTTTTCACGCTTATCGCTGTTTTCAATAGATGACTCAAGGTCAATAACTTCTCGCTTCGCCTGTGCAACTTCACTTTCCAGGCTATGCATTTTTGTTAAATTAAGCTCGTTTTCTGCAAATATAGACACTGTAACCAAAAGTGAACCTATCATAAAAGTAGCAATAATTTTAATAATTTTTATCTTCATAAAATCAACCCATTAATCCATAGATAATTGTACCAATCAAGGATGCACAAATCGTAAGCGTAAATACTGATGCAATAACAATTGCAATAATTTTAACTGTTTTTTTACTCATAAAATCAACCCCTAAACTTTTAAATATTTAATAACTGACAATAGGCTTCCTATAATTCCCACAATCAATCCAAGTCCCAAAAAGGCAATTAACACAATTGGCGTTATCGCATTAACCGAGACCAATGCAAGTGGCGAGACGAATGCCGACAACTTCGGAAAAACAAAAGCATACCCCAAAATACCAATAATGGCGGCAATCCCCGCTCCGATTATACCAATAAAAATCCCTTCTATGACATACGGTGCTATAATAAACCCATCTGTTGCACCCACAAACTTCATTATATTAATCTCACGACTTCCTGAAATCATTCCAAGCTTTATCGTGTTTGATATAATAAACACGGATACAAAGGCAAGTATAAGCATAATCCATATGCCCGTGTTTCGTGTAAAATCAGAAACGTTTGAAAGCTTTTCCATTACATCACTCCGTGCAACAACTTCGTCAACGCCTTCAAGCTTTTCAACATTTTTGACAAACGAATCTATTGATTCAAGGTTTTTAAGAGAGACCACGCACGAATTTCTAAGAGGGTTATCACTTTCTAAATCCTCTAAAATATTTTCACGACCCTTATATTTTTCTTCTTTATAATCTTTAAGGCGTTGTTCCTTCGTGTATTTTCGCACACTTTTAACTTCCGGCATATTCTCTATATCTCGAATTGTCTTATTTTGCATATCTTCATCTTGTGTAAAGTACACGTTTATTTCATATTTCTCTTGAATCTGGTTTGTAAGAAAATCAATATTAGTCCACAAAATAATCGCCGAACCGAGTAACAATAAGCCGACGATAACGATAAAAATTGACGACATACTCATAAACCTGTTTCGCCAAAGGTTTTTAAGCCCCCGTGAACATGCACCGCTAAAACTTTTAAACATCCCCATAAGCACCTGCCTTTTCATCTCTGACAAGTCGACCGCCATCTAACACAATAACTCTCTTTCGGAGTTCGTCAACGAGTTCTTTAGCGTGAGTCGCAACAATCACAGTGGTGCCACGCTTATTGATATCTTCAAGCATATACATGATTTCCTTAGATGTTTTAGGGTCAAGGTTGCCTGTTGGTTCATCTGCAATTATGATAGGTGGGTTATTCGCAAACGCCCTTGCGAGGGAAACTCGTTGCTGTTCACCACCTGAAAGTTGGTCGGGATATAGCTTAGCCTTTTGTGCTAAATTCACCAAGCCTAAAAGTTTTGGCACTTTATCTTCAATCTCCGCTTTTGATTTCCCTATAGCCTCCATAGCAAAGCTGACATTTTCAAAAACGGTTTTTTGTGGTAAAAGCTTAAAATCCTGATACACCACGCCCATACTACGCCTTAGATATGGAACCAATCGGTTTTTTAAGTTATTTAGTTCAAAGCCATTAACCACGATATCGCCGTGTGTCGGGGACTCTTCATTCATAATAAGCTTAACCAATGTCGACTTCCCTGCACCGCTGGCACCAATAATAAACGCAAACTCGCCATCTTTGATTTCAAAATTAATGTCATCAAGTGCGGTAGTTTTTGTGTTTTTGTATATCTTTGTAACCCCTGTGAATTTAATCATATTTGCTCCTTTATATAGCAAATGGGCGATCACAGATCGCCCTTTGATTTTGTATGTAGCCTTGCGTATCAGATAGGCAAATTATAGCCGTGTAGGTTCAGAAGTCAAATATTTGTTTACCATCATAGCAACTTTAAAGATTATTGCGTCATCAAACTCACGCAAATCAAGCCCGGTAAGCTTTTTAATTTTATCCAGTCTATATACCAAAGTGTTTCGATGTACAAATAGCTTTCTTGAAGTTTCAGATACATTAAGGTTATTTTCAAAGAACTTTTGAATCGTATAAATTGTTTCATTATCTAGGACATTTATAGATTCTTTTTTAAACACTTCATTTAAAAATAACTCACAAAGTGTAGTTGGAAGTTGATAAATAAGTCTTCCAATCCCTAAATTATCATAGCTGATAATTGACTTTTCAGTGTCAAAAACTTTCCCTGCCTCTAAAGCGATTCGTGCTTCACGATACGCCTGTGCGAGTTCTTGAATCTTTTCAACAATCGTTGAAATACCAATAGAAACCGCAACCATTTCTTCCGTACTCAAGGTATCCACAATATTTTGTGCGCCTTGAAGGATTTCATTTGGAGTAGTTTCAGCTCTAACTTCCTTAATAATAACGATATCGTTATCGTCAATTCTGATAACAAAGTCACGGGTCTTATCCGGGAAGATATTTTGAAGCACATCAACAACTGTGTTTTCAATATTGCTCGCAACCCTAACGATATAGACAACTCGATAGGTTTCAACTGCAAGATGAAGTTCTTTCGTTCGATACAAAATATCACCCGGCAAGATATTATCAACGATAATATTCTTCATAAAGCTATTTCGGTCATATTTTTCATCGTAATACTGCTTTATAGTGAGAAAATGTACACCAAGTAGCACACACGCACTGCTTGCGACCTCATCTTCACCTTCACAGAATACGACATATTCACTCTTGTTATACGTTTCCATTTTTTTATAACTAACGCCATTTATCCTCTTTACTTCTGACGAACCATCAAAAAACGAAAAGATATTTTCTACTGCATTACCGTTTCTATTATCATCGCTACACGCAATTATAGTTTCGGTATCATCAATAACACCGACAATCCTGTTAATATCTTTTCTAATTTGAGTTAACGTGTTCTGAAATAATCTGTTTTGCATAACGCCACCCCCATCTATATTTATCCAATTTTATTACCATTTTTATTACCACAACATTATTATCTTTCATTATAACCTTATTCTTTTAAAATTGCAACTTTTTTTGTGAATTATTCACAAAAAAGTTACAATTCATCTTTATTGCAATACATATGTGGGTGAAAAACATCTTGACTTTCTTTATATTTATGATATATACTCTATCTAAGAGGTGTTTGCATATGAACTTTTTAGAGAAAATAATTTTATATCCTGATGAACAAACCGTAAAATCAGCAATAGAAATTGACGACCCATTACTGGTACTCGTTTCGCACGATAACAAAAGCATGATTGTTTCAAATATTGATGATGCCGGAGAACATATTATCTTACTCCGTTTAGCTGGATTTAGAGACACCGAAATCGACAAATATTATAGGCTTGTCGTCAACAAAAGCGGTGCAGACTGGACGTTTGTATGCCCACCCGAATATGGCGGTATAAGCGATAAATCAAGGCGTATACAGCAATTTTACAATGACGGATTTGATATAATCCCTCACGCATTAAAAGAAATAGGCTATGATGTACCTTTAGAAATACCACGCCGTTACAGAAGGCACATGGATTTAGCATGGGATAAGTAGGGAACGCTGCTTGCATCGTCCCGAAATTAACAAATTACCACAAAACATTTGTA
>JAVXFE010000092.1:0-7394 GCA_036658075.1 Oscillospiraceae bacterium | reverse complement strand
TAACAGGAAAAGGTTTGGAATGGGGAGGCAGCTTAGCAAGGAAAGAAGCTACAGGATATGGGCTTTGTTACTTTGCGGAAGCGATGCTTAAAGATAATGGAAAATCAATGAAAAATTCGACAATTGTTGTTTCGGGTTCAGGAAATGTAGCTATTTATGCTACCGAAAAAGCAACTGAACTTGGTGGAAAAGTTGTTGCTATGTCAGATTCAAATGGCTATATTTATGATAAAGATGGAATTGATTTGGATTGTATAAAGCAGCTAAAAGAGCTTGAAAGACGACGTATACGTGAATACGTCAATGTTCATCCGGAAGCCGAGTACCATGCTGGTTGTAGTAATATTTGGACTATACCCTGCGATATTGCATTGCCCTGTGCCACACAAAACGAAATTGATGGGTCTCTTGCAAAAACGTTAATTACAAATGGATGTTTTGCAGTAGCAGAAGGTGCAAACATGCCCTCTACGCCTGAAGCGGTCATAGAATTTATGAATGCAAAAATTTTATTTGCTCCTGCAAAAGCGGCAAATGCCGGAGGAGTTGCTACATCAGCATTGGAAATGAGCCAAAATAGTATGCGATATTCGTGGGCTTTTGAAAAAGTTGACGAAAAGTTAAAGAATATTATGGAAGATATTTATGAAAAGGTGAGTTTTTCTGCAAAAGAATATGGACATGATGGGAATTACATTATTGGCGCAAACATTGCAGGATTTCAAAAAGTGGCGGAGGCAATGCTAGCACAAGGTGTCGTATAAAAAGTATTTATAATCTAAAATAGACGAGAGAAAAGATGAGCTAATCAACTTGACTCTCGTCATCATTCTATAAAAAAACACCAAAATTAAGGAGAATTTCGTTATGGTATTTGAAGAAAAAACGGTTTCGTCTGAAAAAATATTTGATGGGCAAATTATAAAAGTGCGTGTAGATACGGTTGAGATGCCAGATGGAAAGCTTGCCACTCGTGAGCTTGTTGACCATCCCGGCGGTGTTGGAATTGTTGCACTTACCGAAAATAATGAAATTATTATGGTAAAACAGTTCAGAAAACCTATTGAACGTGCAATATATGAAGTTCCTGCAGGAAAACTTGACGGTGGCGAAGACCATTATATTTGCGGCGTGCGTGAGTTAGAAGAAGAAACCGGATTTAAAGCGAAAAATTTTGAATATTTGGGTTTTATGTACCCATCTCCGGGTTTCGCAAATGAGGCTACATATTTATATTTGGCAACTGAACTTTATGCCGGAAAAATGAATCTTGACCCTGATGAATATTTGGACGTGGAATATATTCCAATTTCAAAGGTTAAAGAAATGATTATGAACAATGAAATTAATGATGCGAAAACGGTGTTTGGTGTTTTTAAAGCTTTAGAACTCTTAGAAAATGTATAAGAAGTAAAAAGATAAATGAATAACCGTAAGCTTGGTATTTTTAAACCAAGCGAAGTTTTAAGGAGGCGTTTAGCCATGGAAAGCAATAAATACGAAGTTAAGATTAATGGTGTGGAGTACACTTTGGTCAGTAACGAAACGGAAGAATATGCCCAAAGAGTAGCTTTATTGGTAAATAAAAAAATAAACCAAATCATGGAGGTAAATCCACAACTTAGCACTGCGATGGCGGCGGTTTTGACCTCCTTAAATTTAGCTGATGAATACTTAAAAAACGAAAGCGTCCTTGACAATCTTAGAGTGGAAATAAATAAATATACAGAGGAATCAAGAGAACGTGGAATTGAACTTGAAGACAAAAAACTTGAAGTTGAAAAGTTAAAAGAAGATATGCATAAGTTGCAGATTGACATTGCTCGAAAAGAGACGGAAATTGCTAACTATAAACGTAGATAAGATAAAGGATGTTGTGTAAACGTGGGAAATATTGAACTTCTTGCACCGGCCGGAAATCTCGAATGCCTAAAAGTTGCTGTGCAAAGCGGTGCCGATGCCGTGTATTTTGCAGGCAAAAATTTTGGTGCACGGAATTTTGCGGATAACTTTAATATTGATGAAATAAAGTATGCTGTCGAATATTGCCATTTGAGAAATTCTAAAGCGTATATTACGGTGAATACTGCCGTTTTTGACCGTGAACTTTCGGAACTTGAAACGTATTTAGAGGAGCTTTTAAAAGCTGACGTTGATGCTTTTATTGTTCAGGATGTGGGAGTAATTAGGCTTATTACGAACATGTGTGGCACCGCATCAATCCATGGAAGCACACAAATGACGGTTCATAATTTAGCGGGGGTAAAAGCCCTTGAAGAACTAGGTGCTAAACGTGTGGTCTTATCCAGAGAATTATCAAGAAATAATATAAAACACATAATTGAAAATTGTAATGCTGAGATTGAGATATTTGTTCATGGGGCAATGTGCATGAGTTATTCGGGGCAATGTTTAATGAGCAGTGCTTTAGGTGGAAGAAGCGGAAATCGTGGCATGTGCGCTCAACCATGTCGCCTGCCATATAATTATGGAAAATTAAAGAAAAACGAGAAATTTTATTTGAGTTTAAAGGACATGTCGCTTATAAATCATATAAATGATATGAAAAATATCGGCGTTAAATCTCTTAAAATTGAAGGGCGTATGAAGGGTGCAGCTTATGTTGGCACCGTTGTTAAAAGTTATCGAAGATGTTTAGATGAAGGTCGACTTCCTACAAAAAATGAAGTCGATAATCTAAATCGTGTTTTTTTTCGTGGCGGACTTACTGATGGATATTTTAAAGATGAAAAAGGCGTGAACATGTTTGCCTTTGATAAACCCGACAATCCTTACAAAAATGGTGAGGTTTTAATAGATGCGAATTTGCAGAGCCAGGAAAGTATTAAACATAAATTAAAACTTTTAATTTATATAAAAGAAAATGAAAAACCGCAAGTTATTATTTCAAGTGAAAAATATACTGTGGAGTATACAGGAAATGAAATTTCAGAGGTTGCACAAAAACGGTCAATAATTAAAGAGAATATAATAAATCAACTTTCAAAAACCGGAGGAACACCATTTGAGTTTGAGAGTATAGATGTTAATATAGATGGAAATCCTTTTATTTCAATAAAAGAATTAAACAACTTGAGAAGAGTTGGTATTGAAAAAATATCTACTAAAATTTTAGAAGGCTTAAATAAAAATAAAGTTGTTACAAAATGCTTGCCGGAATTGTTACACGTGGAACATATTTCCAAAATTCACGAAAATGTGAGATTCAGAGCTTCTGTGAGAAGTATTCAACAATATGATGAAATAAAAGAGTTTAGCTTTGATAAAATTTATATTCCGCTACATGTTTTACTTGAAAATATAGAGGCTTTAAAAAATGATTCGAATCGTATAATTATAAAACCACAAATAATTATTCATGATGATGAATATAATCAGTATTTAAAGGATTTAGATAGTTTGTACAACTGTGGTTTTAAAAATCTTTGTGTGCAAAATATAAGTGATATTGATAAAAATAAAGATGGAAAATTTAATCTTTATGGAGGATTTAGACTTAATATATGTAACAGTTTGTCTATTTTGGAATATAAGGAGCGTGGCTTTAAGTCCATAACTTTATCTCCGGAACTGAAAATTCCACAAATTAGGGATATTCGGAAAGATGTAGATTCTGAAATTTTAGCTTATGGTCGCCTTGAACTCATGGTTACAGAAAATTGTATAATTAAAAACACGAACAACTGTCCCTGTAATGGAAAATCATATATTACAGACCGTATGGGGGTGGATTTCCCTATTATTAAGGATGGAAATAGTTGCCGTAGTGTCGTGCTAAACTCAGTTCCGACGTTTATGGCGGATAAAATTAATGATATTAAAAACACAAATATAGATTTTTTAACGCTGGATTTTACTATTGAAAGCCCGGAAGAATGTGAAAAAATAACAAGGGCGTATATATTAAATGAAAGTTTAAATATTAAAGACTATACAAGACTTCACTTTTATAAAGGAGCGTTATAAATGATAGATATCAAAATTAAATACTTAAATAAAAATATTACAAAGCCACGATATGCTACAGATGGAAGTCTAGGCATGGATTTGTCGGCATCGCTTACATATCCTGTTGTTGTTAAAGCGGGAGAAAGAGTTGTTGTGCCTGTAGGATTTTCAATGCAAATTCCTAAGGGGTATGGTGGGTTTGTATTCCCTCGAAGTGGACTGGCTCTAAGAAAAGGGATAACTATGTGCAATTCGGTTGGGGTTATTGATACCGATTATACTGGCGAAATCAAACTTGCAATGATAAATATTTCAGATAAGGATTATACGATAAATCCACTTGATAGAGTGGCACAACTTGTGTTTATGCCTGTTGAATTTGGAAATTTAATTGAAGTGGAATCACTGACAGAAACCGAGCGTGGCGATGGCGGTTTTGGCTCAACGGGTATATAATATGAAGAGAAAAATAATTTTAGCTTCTGGTTCGCCACGACGAAAAGAACTTTTAGAGAATTTAGGAATTGATTTTGAAGTTATGGTAGATACATCTGATGAAGTTGTTAAAATCGGTTTAAATCCATCAGAAGTTGTCTGTGATTTAGCTATGCAAAAGGCGAAAAATATAGAAAAACGTTTAAATGATGACGAAATAATAATTGCAGCGGACACTATTGTTGTCTTAGATGACGAACTTTTAGGGAAACCAAAAGATAGAGAGAATGCAGTGGAAATCTTAACAAAACTTTCTGGAAATACGCATTGCGTTTTTACAGGAATAGCTGTTATTGATACAAAAACTAATCAGATAATAAACGATTTTGAAAAAACCTTTGTAAAATTTCGGGACATCTCTATTTCTGAAATCGAAAAATACATAGAAAGTGGAGAGCCAATGGATAAAGCCGGCGCATATGGTATACAAAATCTAGGTGCCTTATTCGTAGAAAAAATCGATGGCGATTATTTTAATGTGGTCGGATTACCACTTTGCAAACTCGGAAAAATCTTGATGGACAAGTTTGATGTTAAAGTTTTGTAAGAAAAGGAGATTTAAAAATGTCAATGGATTTAGGAATTGATTTGGGTACATCAAGTGTCAAAATATATATGCCTAAACATGGAATTGTTTTAAACGAGCCAGCAATGGTTATAGTTAATAAAATAGATGGTCAAATTGTAGCAATAGGCAATGAAGCTAACGATATGAGTGGTAGAACCCCGGAGGGTGTTCAAGCTGTGCGACCAATAAGAAATGGCGTTATTACGAACTTTAATCTTACGGTTTCAATGTTAAAGCATTTTATAAAAAAAACGGTTAAGAATAAGTTTTCAAAAATTAGAGCCGTAATATGTATCCCGTCTGGAATCACAGAAGTTGAAAAACGTGCGGTTGAAGAGGCGGTTAAAACAGCTGGTGCAAAGGATGTAAGAATGCTTGAAGAACCATTGGCGGCGGCAATTGGTGCAGGACTTCCAATACGTGAGCCGTTAGGAAGTATGGTGGTTGACATCGGTGCCGGAACAACTGAAGTTGCGGTTATATCTTTGGGCGGAATCGTGATTTCAAATTCAATTCGTGTTGCAGGAGATGCTTTCGATTTAGCTATTGTTCAATATGTAAAGAAAAAGTATAACCTTATGATTGGAGAAGTTACAGCAGAAAAGATAAAAATAGGGATTGGTTCTGAAAATGGAAGTGGATTAGGTGAAGTGTGGGAAATGAAGGGTCGAGATTTAGTTCAAGGCATGCCTAAAAATGCTACAATTAAAACTGATGAAATTCGTGACGCCCTATCTGAAGCTGTAATGGAAATTGTTGATGTAGTAAAGTTAACGTTAGAACAAACACCGCCTGAACTTGCCTCTGACATCATGGAAACCGGTATAGTTTTGACGGGTGGCGGTGCAATGTTAAAAGGCTTAGGTCGCATAATAAACATGGAAACAGCAATTCCTGTATTTATTGCAGAATCGCCAATGGAATGCGTTGCTATTGGAGCTGGAAAAACTCTTGAAAACTTTAGCATAATGAAGAATGCTATAAATATTCTAGGCTAAAAAATAAAAATCATAGAGGTAATTTAAGTGAAAAAACTTTTAGAACATAAGATTATATTGTTTTTAATAATTGCAACTATTGTAGGTGCAATATTTATTGGTGTTTTTAGCGTGCAAAGAAAGAAAACAACTATTGTTGAAAATGGTGTAAATATTACGGTTTCGCCAATTCAAAAAGGTATTACAAATATCGGAAACTGGTTTTATGGAATTGGACATTATTTTGGTGACGTCAATGCTCTTAAAACTGAAAATGAAGAGCTTAAAAACAAAAACAGCAGTCTTGAAAAGCAGATTAGCGATATTGAAAGCATGAAGTCGGAAAATGAACGCTTGACAGATATGCTGGACTTAAAGGGTTCAGACACCAAGTTTGAGTTGGAGGCGGCACGAATAATTGCAAAAAATCCTTCAAATTGGTATAGTACTTTTACAATTGACAAAGGCACCTCTAATGGTTTAAAAGTTAATCAGCCTATTGTCACAACACAAGAACAATTGGTTGGAAAAATTTATCGAATAGGGAGCACGTGGGCGGAAGTTATTACTATACTTGACCCCGGAAATTCAGCAGGAAGCACAATAAGGCGTTCTAAGGATATTGGAATTGTAGAAGGCGACACAGAATTGCGTTATAGTGGAAAATGTAAAATCGATTATCTTCCACGTGATACAGACATTAAAAGTGGCGATTATGTTGAAACATCAGGACTTGGTGGAATTTATCCTAAAGGAATAGTGATTGGGAAAATTTCAGATGTAGGCGAAGATAGTTCAACTATGTCGAAGTTTGCAACGGTTGAACCTATGGCGGAAATTAACAAATTAACTGAAGTTTTTGTTATCAAAAACAACTTTGAATTGGTTGGCGAAGAGGGGAAGTAAGTCATGAGGATATTGTGCTATGGAATTGGGCTGTTGATACTTAGCGTATTTCAACCTACTTTAATCAAATCTTTGGCTATATATGGTATAACTCCCAATTTGTTTTTGATTGTTGCTGTAATATTTGGATTTTTAAGAGGTAAAAACGAAGGAGCAATTGGTGGCTTTGTTTTGGGACTTGTATTCGATTTACTTGTTGGACGATTTATAGGACTTAATGCAATATTATATATGTATGTTGGATTTTGCACTGGCTCGCTAGGGGAATATTATTTCAGGCAGTCCGGTGTGTTGGTTGCTATGATTTTTACTATTATTTCAACTTTAATAACGAGCCTTGTCTATTTTCTTGCATACTTTATGGTTTTTGAGGATGTGAATTTTTTAAATTCATTAACCAGAACAATTTTGCCAGAATGTTTATACAATGGACTGTTTGCGGCAATAATGTTCTTTATCGTGAAAAGAATTTTAAAGAT
>JAVXFE010000091.1:0-7395 GCA_036658075.1 Oscillospiraceae bacterium | reverse complement strand
ACCACTTCAAATCGAAAATTTTAAACGCCTTGACGATGAGCTGGATTGGTTTATACAAAAGTTCGACTATCGCTTTAAAGACGAGCCGTGGAAGGATTCAAAAGATTCTTTGATACGCTCAATATTAAAAATCTCCGCCACAAAAGTCGGAGACTAAAAATGAGGGAACGCCATTTTCGGCGTTCCCTTTTGGTTCTTAATTTACATCTTTACACGATATGTTGCAATCTTTTTCGCCGCCACCACATCGTTCACAGTTGTAGGTTCTACTACTTCTTCTGTCATCTTACAACGACTAATTTCATTTGGAGCTTTTGTAAAATTAAAGTTGACCTTTTGTGCCGTATCTGTTGGATTATATAGGCGTATTATTATGCCATTTCCGTCTTCCGCCTTTTTAACCGCTGTAACATGCACATGTTTGTTGTCAAGTTCAAACACAGTGCTTTCGTGTGGTAAATTGCCCTTTCCTCTTCCTGTTACTGCACATTTTATCGGTGTAAATATGTCACTTGCAACATTTGGAAGACCTTCATAATCGTCCTCATAAAAGTTTAACGCATATTCAAAAGTTTGTACGCCTTGACATTGTACGCCTTCGTCAGGGAGTTCAGTCATCTTTTCTTCGCTTACCGCAAGTTTGATTCGACACGCTCTAATCAAAGTTAAAGCCATCGTCCTGTCTTCCATAACCTCATATTCAAAAAGTCCTTTTGGCATCACTGCAAACCCATTTTCACCATCTGAAAGCGATGCAAAAGTCCGCAAAGGATGTGTTCCAAAGGCTTGTTCAACCCACCCCGTGCTATCCGGAATTTTTATATCACGTTTAACAATGTCAAAATGGCTGTCCGCAATTGACACATCCGTGTTAATTCCAGTTGGGAAATTAGCCCTTAGCCAGTGGTCTTTTGCCATATTATCAAGAGTAACCAAAACCCCTAAGCTATCTGAATCTGCCTTTAAAGTATAAGTAACCTTTATAGGAAGTGCAATAAATTCGTCATTTTGAAGAATTTCACAATCCTTTGGAACATTAAATTCAAATTCAGCAGTAATCGAGCCTACCAAATCACCATTTTCAGTTGTTGAAACATTTGCGGATACCGCCTTTGAATTATACTTTCTATCCATATCCGGCGAAACATGTTTCCATGCATTTCCAACCTCACCTTGCGTTGTGAAATAGTTAAGATTTTTGTATATCTTTCCTGTCTTTTTATATTCGATATCAACCGTTCCATTCCCATTAACCAAAACTCGAATCTTTTCGTTTTCAAGGACATTATCACCCTTGACGACTCCCGCCGTATGCAACAACTTATTTGGATTTGGCTTGATATCAAACGTCTTATATCCCATCGCCGGAATATCCTTAAAGCATGCATAAACTTTATGATTTACACTTTCTAATATTGTAGGAACTTCCCAAATACTATCGACAAACACACTAGATTTTTCAGAAGTTATAGGTTGAATTTCCACTCCATCGATTAATATTCCATCTCCAAACGTCGCTGGAACCTCTAAATCAAGCATAGTAACAACGTCACGTGCATATGGAAGAGTGTTGTAAACCACAATCTGTAAAGCATCACAATCTTGTCCATCAGGCGACAAATTTTTCGCAATATGAACCATTGCATCCTCAGCCACAATTTCTCCAATATCAGTTGCCTTTCGGTAACGATACTCCATATCTTTACAAACTTCATCTGGCGCACAACCGCCATTTGCATCATGCGTATGATTAGATAAAAGATATTTCCAGCCACGATTTAGATACATAGACGCATCATTTCCTGCAATTGCATTTAATGGTTCTGCAAGGTAAGTAAGTCCTGTATAGGCTGAAAATTCACGCTGTTTTAGATACGTTCTTGCACTTATTGTTCCAGGGAATAAGAATGTCCACTTTCCCTCTTTTAGATACGAACGTCTTTCACCGGTCAAGCAGGTCATTTTGTCATGATTCAAATATTTTTTTGCATCATTCCAAAACCCTTCAAGGTTAGTGTGTTCAATTTCGATTTCGCCTTTAAATAGTTCCTTTGCATCTTTGATAACTTGACTTTCCAGCGGAAACGCAACCGAAATATCATGACCATTCATGCCTAAGAAAATCGGAGTTGTAAAATGCCCATCTTCCTCTTTTAACATATCTAAAATCGCCTGTTTTAGGTTTGTTTTATCATAATTCGCCACCGGGGCTTTTAAATCATAACTAACCCCGCTTCCAACAGTCCCATCTGCCATTCTAAATGGAACTTCATCAAACTCACCCCATGTATAATCCTTGCTCCATACACGATGGCGTGAAACTTCTCTATGTACTTGATAATACCAATTATAACGGCAATATAACGCAAAGCGACTGGCGAAAACTTCAGTTCCATCCGGAGCCTTCCAAATATATTCTGCATCGGTTTCATCATGAGATATCCCACGATAAAACATCATTTTATCAAGTCCAAAATCCATAAGGATTTGAGGATACTGACCTGTTTGTCCCCATGATGACGGAGTATATGCAACGGTTCCGACTTTTCCGCCATAGCCTTCCACTGTCTTTTTTCCAAACATAAGATTTCGAACTAAAGCCTCATGTGAAATAGTGAATTGTTCAGGCAGAGTATAATACGGTCCAATAATAAGGCGACCTTCACGTATAAACTTTTTAACCATTTCTGTTCGTTCTGGACGCATTTCAAGATAATCTTCTATCATTATCGAATGTCCGTCCATGGTAAAGCTGTGATAATCTTTGTCATTTTCTAATATATCAAGGGTTGTATCTAACATTGTCAATAGATTGTGTCTTGTTTTTTCAAAAGAACGTCTAAATTCTCTATCCCAATGCGTGTTTGAGACAACGCAAATCTTTTTTGTTTCCATTTTCATACCTCCGTTAATTTACAAAGTTATTTTAACTTAACTTTATCACAGTAAAATATCCATGTCAATATACCAAAACAGCTATATATGACACAATCCTGCTCAATTTTGGGAGGTAAACATGCTAATTTTTATTCAATCACTTGCGGTACGGAAATCGGCGTTAAATTTTTCGCATTCCAGATAAAGAGTTTTATGGTTTCATCGACCTTTTTATTTGGTATCGTCAATCGAAATTCTGTAGTTTCACTTGTCAATACTTTTGTATCTGTTTTTGCATCTAATAAAGTATCGCCTTTATATTTTATCAAACAAACCATCGTTTCAAAATCGCCTTTTAGGTTAACCTTCACAAGCGTGTTATCGATACCCTTTTCAATTACAACTCCACCCGACTGAATTGTTCCATACACCGGACTCATAGCCGAATCGCTTGGCATAAATTTATTATATAAATTCACGTTTGCCTTTACTTCCACACGATACGCCTTTGTATTATCATATGAAATAAGTGAAAATACATCTAAATTTTCAAAAGTGACAGTTCGTGTAATCACAGGGGTTGCTTTCCAAATCCCGTTAACGTTTTCATAAATACTAACATCATAAAAATCCGCATTCGGTGTCACATCCCAACGTAAAATTCGGCTTTCGTCCCAACGCAAATTTGTTGGAACGCTAAGTTTTTGAAGCGGAAGACTTCGAACAATATTAATCGCTGTATTCGTTTTATAAAAAGTCCCATTCGTTAGAGTAACTATCGCCTCTAATGTAACCGTTGCAGGCAGGGTTATGTATGGTCCAATCTCCAATATTACGCTAAGTCCAACCGGGATTATTTTAACTTTATCCGCATACTCTGCCTCTTTAATTTTAAACTCAGTCGGCACGAAAAACTTAACATTGTATTGGTCAAAACACGCAAGAGAATAGGTTCTTTCGTTTTGGTATGGCGAACTTGCATCAATAGTTTTTGCACCATTAAATTCAGATTTCGTAATCGTTCTGGCGTATTCTCCAACTTTCCAAGTGGTTGGGATTCCATCGCTCTTTACAAGTCCCGTCCCCGTAAAAGATGTGCCAATCGGCTTTGCATATAAAAAAGTGCCATCTCCGCCACCATTTGCGGTAATATACGCCGTGTTTACGGTTGGCTCTTCATCATTCAGTTGCATTTTAAACTCGGTTTCGCCAAAAACTTTTCCACCGATATTTAACTTTTTAACTTTGGCTATTTTCACTATTCCGCCACCAATAAAATTCCCCGCTATCGAAAAATCATCACTCACTTCAAGCGTCGAACTTTGGCTAACTGTCAAATTTGAAATGTTTCCAAAATCCTGTGTTGAATCTTTTTTCGCCAAATACACATTACTTCCTAACACTACATCATTAAAATCTCTTAATATGTAAGGGCTAACGGGACCATTCCCATAGTTATTAAACGTTATCTTCTTGTTACCGCTCCCTGTTCCGCCCTTAAAGTGCTTCACTTCATTATTCATATTGCTTACCGAAATATTAACGTCTCCATTAACATTTCCACCGTCTATTCCGTTGACAAATCCAACCGGAGCTGAAATCTTTGCCCTTCCCGAAAAGTTAATATCCACATTACCGCTATAAGTTGAAACATCACTTCCAGCATAAATGTTCTCAAAAACTCCAGAGTTCAAATTTATAGTTGCGTTTTTGTTGGTTGGATTAATTCCACCACCATATATAGTAGGAAAAATTTTAATTTCAATCCCTTCACTTGTTTTTTCAGGAATCGTCACATTATCCATGGTTAAATTATTTCCGTTTACATATATTTTTCTTTTATCCGATTCAGTGCCACTAAATTGAAAACGTATATTTCTAAAAACAACATCACCATACAAAGATAATTTATCCCTTGATACAATAAATCCGTTTTCGCCACCTTCGATAATAATGTTTTTATCAATCCTTACTCCCTCGTTTATTTCGCCTGGCTGAAGCTTTAAAAGTGCAGTGTTTTTAACAATTAGTTTACCGTTATTATTAACTTGTAAAAGTGCTGTATGAAGGCTTTTAAGTGGAGTTTGTGCAGTTCCGCCATCACCTGATATAACCGCCTCTTCATCAACATAAATCGTGTCGTATGCGGTCGCTGAAACATTTATGCTAAGAAAAATTATTAAAGTCGAAAACAAAATCACGAACTTTTTCATAACATTCTCCTTTAATTGTGCATTTAAATCTGCACATCTGATGGGATACAAAAATCGCCTCGTGGTGATAATGATACACTTCCAACTTTCACGCCGTCCGGAAGGCACGAACGTTTAAATTGGTTTTGGTAAAATCTCTTGGTAAACATATTTAGCCATTTTTCAACTTCTTCGCATTTATACACGCCTTCAAAAGCAATACAACACATTCTTTTGATTTTTTCTGCATCACAACCAAATCTGATTTGATAATATAAAAAGAAGTCATGCAATTCATACGGTCCTACAATATCTTCAGTATGTTGCGTAATAACGCCACTTTCTGGAGGTAATAATTCAGGGCTTACAGGTGTCGCAACAATATCGAGAAGCGTTTTCTTTAACACCTCTTCGCTTTTATTTGCAATATGTGTCACTAAATACCGCATTAAAGTTTTTGGAACTGATGCGTTTACACCATACATTGCCATATGGTCGCCGTTATATGTGGCAAACCCTAAAGCGAGTTCAGACAAGTCTCCGGTACCTATAACAATCCCGCCTTTAAGGTTTGCTAAATCCATTAAAACCTGCGTTCTTTCACGGGCTTGGGCGTTTTCATATGTGACATCATGATGGCTTATATCAGAACCTATATCGCTTAAATGACTTGTCACCGCTGATTTTATGTTTACTTCCATTATTGTGACGCCTAAATTTTCCATAAGGGTTTTTGCGTTTTCGTATGTTCTGTCTGATGTTCCAAAACATGGCATAGTTACTGCCGTAATTCCGGATACAGGAATATTTAAGCTTTCAAAAGCCTTTACGGTTATTAAAAGTGCCAAAGTGCTGTCAAGACCTCCTGAAACACCAACAATAGCACTCGTGCAACCTATATGTTCAAGGCGTTTTTTAAGTCCATGATATTGCAAAGATATTATCGTTTCACATCTTTCGGCACGTTCTGACTCATCACTCGGAATAAAGGGCAGGCGTGAAATTTTTCGGTCTAACACAGTCTCTTTTATTTCCATATTAAAGTAAATATTTTCATAACTTTTATCATTAACTTGAACACTTGTATTTGCTTTTCGCCGTTCAAACACAAGTCTATCCACATCGATATCAGTATAGATAATCCCTTCTTCAAACAGTTCCGACTCTACTAAAAGGTTTCCATCTTCATAAATCATATTGTTTCCGGCAAACACAAAATCAGTTGTCGATTCTCCCAAACCGGCGTTTGCGTAGATATAAGCACAGTTTGTCCTTGCCGACTGTGACGAAATAAGGGTATGTCTAAGCTTTGACTTTCCTGAAATTTCATAGCTGGCAGAGGGGTTAACAATAACCGTTGCTCCGTTCATAGTGTGAGAAATCGCCGGCGATGTAGGCACCCACAAATCTTCACAAATTTCACATGCTATCTTAAAATTTTCAAGTTGCTTGCAACAAAAGACGAGCTTATTTCCAAATGGGATATCTTTGTTTCCAATCTTAACAGTTGTGTTTTCTGAAAGCGTTGAAAAATACCTAACTTCACAAAGTCCGCCATAATTCGGCAAATTCGACTTTGTAACGATTCCTAAAATCTCGCCATTTTGTACAAAAGCGGCAGAATTATAAAGTTTTCCATTAAGCGAAACAGGTAGCCCCACAACGGCAACAATCTCCATATTTTTTGTAGCTTTCACAATATTTTCTAATCCGCATTTTGCACGATTTATAATTGAATCTTGCAAAAACAAATCGCCACATGTGTAGGAAGTGATTGAAAGTTCAGGGAAGACAATGATTTTCGCACATTTTTTTTCAGCTTCTATAATATTTTCAATTATACACTTTGTGTTAAATTCTATTGCCGCCACCTTTAGTTTTGGAGTAGCCGCTGACACTTTTATAAATCCATTTTTCATAGTACATCCCTCCGCTTTAAGTTTCGTTTTTCTTTTAATTTCCTCACCACAAAGTACGCAAGCGGTGTCCCTCCAATTGCCTCTATTAATAATTTTACAAAATATTGAATCACTATCATTGATATTAAATCTCGTGTCGGTGCAATTCCCGCAAAAGCAATAAGGACAAATATTATCGTGTCGAACAAATATCCAATTATCGAGCTTCCAATTGTGCGTACCCACAAATATTTTCCGTTTGTAAAAATCTTAATTTTTTCCATTGCGTATGCATTTATAAGCTCTCCCGCCAAAAATGCTAAAAGCGACCCCACGACAATTCGTGGAACAGCATGAAACACCGTTGCATAAGCGTTTGCGGTGTCTAGCATATATTCGGGTGACGGAAGAAATATTCCGATTGTTGT
>JAVXFE010000090.1:0-7456 GCA_036658075.1 Oscillospiraceae bacterium | reverse complement strand
TTCTTTATTATTTTGTATATCCATTACATCCATTCATATAATGGGTAGAACCTATTTAGTCCAATACTCATTTTTCCATCTGTTAAGTTGAACGAAATCTTATTTGTTATGAACTGATACGTTTCTTTGCTTGATTTTAGCGTATACTTTATTTTTTGATACACATTCAAAAATGGAATTAAGATAGATTCTAAAGTTAATGCGATTGTTCTATTAGTAGCGTTCCAAAGCTCGTATGCGCATCTATCTTTTAATAGCTGTTCGGTATAAATTTTTTCATATTCGCCACCGGAAAAAACTTCCCAAACCTCGCCGATTTTTTCAATCGTATACGGAGATTCTGGGTTCACTTTGTATGTGGTCTTTTCCGTCTGTACGCTTGGAATGGCGTTAACTAACTTTATTGTCCAATAAGAATTGTCTTTCCCGAAAACCTGAATACAATTTTTTATATTATTAAAACTTCCACTTTGAGCTTCGGAAATAATCAAACTGCTTAATGTTGTGTCATCTAAAATGGCTATATCATTAATTGCGGTTGGAATTCTTGTACAGATAAAAGTCCCATCTACGTCAAAATACATCTGGTATCCCGGATATAAATCTCTCAATTTCACTAAAATATCATAAATTGTTGAACCGGTTGAAAATTCTAAGTCGTATGGAATTTGTTCCGGGTATGTGTTTGTCTCCGGGTTTAGATTGTGTGGATATTCAGAACCTATATTATCAATTAGGTAGTTTTTAATTCCCCCCAATTGAGTAATAGTAGAAATCATTACGTCCCTGATATTTCGTCCCTTTTTAGTGTCTATCACAGTTTTTAATCCATCTAACTTACCTTTTCTAAGTCCAGTGAAGTTACCCATTAGGTCTATGCATGGTAAGGTTAACGTGTTATTCGTTGAGTCATAATTAAAATTATAATCTGAAAAAATAAATAAACCTAGGTTGTATTGAACAATTTTTCCTGTTCTATTGTTCAATATCCCTAGTTTTACTCTTACGGTTTTATCCATCCATATATTAGAGTTTTCATTAATGTAGTAAGACTTATTTCTAACATAAAAAGTTACGTTTAGCGTTTTTCTAATATCGGAAGTGCTATCTTCGCTGTAATCACCAGAAATAATATCCCCTTGTAACTCATCTATTATTTGCATATTTTGATTAAGCAATTCAAATGTTACGGATAGTTTTTTAGATTGTTGTAATAATAAACGCACGTCTTCCTGTGTAACAGTGTACGACATTAAACCACCACCTTGGAAATATCTATATCAATCAAACCATTCTCATATAAATCTAGGGTGCTTTCGGAATCTCCTATTTCAGTAAAAGCAAAAGATGTAGTAACCTTGTCTGAATATTGTAGTCTGTCTTCTTGTGGATTTTCAGTAACCATAATCAAGAATACCTCACCAGTATATAGCTTCAACATTTTCGGTGAACCATCACATAAGAAATCTAATAATTTTTTTCTGTAGGCATATCCTTCTTTTACTTTTAGAGAGCATTCTCTTGTGTCAACTTCAACAAAAGTTGCTGAAACACTCCCAGAGTAATAGTTATTTTTGCTGTGTGACACAACGAACGGATATTTTCCCTCAATTGTATTAACCGTACTCGTTGGGTGATTTCTAGCAATTTGTGTGTTTATATCGAATAAAGAGTTGAAAATTTGAGATTTAGTTAAAATAAATACCCCATCAAATTTTGGAGTAATTGAATTCAGGTTATAGTTGCCCTCTACGTTGTTCATAATCGGGATAATCGCATATTCATAATCAAAGCCAGTAGCAACATACCTATCGAACCTTATGAATTTCAATTTTTCAATATCTATTCTCCCGTTTTCGTCTCGAATATTAACTTCAAATAAAGTAACCCAATCCGATGTTTTTCCTCGTTTTGCCTTTTCGACACATCTTCTTTTGATTCTAAAGGATTCGATATTTTGAACAGAAACTTCCAAGTTACCAGCTAAAAGATTATTTTGGAATTTTGCCCACAAAATAGTAGAGAAATCCCACTGTAAATTACTTAGATTATAATCTGGGTTAGAAGATATAAATAATTCGCCGAAAATTCCATCTGACAGTATTGTCCTGTAAATATTCGAAATCGAGGTGGGAGTATTGTCGCCACAAAATTTACTGCGAAATGCATTTCTTCCAAGGAAAATCATACTACCACCTCCGATTTTTTAGTTAAATTTGCTCTTTGCGTAATTATTTTTGCTTTGATACTGTACAGATTATTTTTTTTCTTAATTTCTAAGTTATATGTCTCACCAGCTATCAGATTGTTTAATAGGTTACTAACTACCCTATATTTAAACGTCCCATTTGTTGCAGAAAGGACAAAGTACACCTTCGTAGCGCCGTCAAAAATTCCTTCCATTTGTTTCAAAAAAATACCATCTTCTGGTTTGGCGTCAAAAAGAATAACGTCCGGTTCAGCATTGAAGAAACATAGAAAATTTACAGTCTTTTTTAAGTTGCGACAATTCAAAGATATACTGAAATTATTATTGATAGAGTACCCTTGGGTAAATTCAACGAGACTATTTCTTGCCGTTAAATCAACTTCTTCATTATTAATATAGGTAGGGGGAGATGGAGATGAGCGTCCTTCTACTGCTATGTAGTTACTTTGTATTTTTACACTAGCTTCTGATTCTATATTTTCAAGAGAGATTTTGGAATAAATAGCCGGGGAAGTATATTCTACGCTGAAATTTATAATGCCGGTAGACAAATCCATTCCATTTACTGTTTTTCCAGTGGCTTGAATTCTATACGACGTATTATCCAGCAATGAAGTTAACAAATAAAACCATTTTTCCCCGGTTTGATAACTAAGGGGATATAAATTTCCACTCGTGCTAATAACATTATTACTTAAATCCATCAGATTAATAACAAAATAGTCTAATAGTTCCCCAGTAATCTGAGAGTACGTTATTTCTGATGAATAAATAGAGTTATTTATAATTTGGTTGTTACTTATGTTTAGTGAAAATGTTGGCGTTAAAAAACAAATTATCAAGATTTTGTTAGCTGTTTCGCTAGCTACATTGTCTTTATCATACACCGTCACTTCTATATTGTAACTTTTTCCATTTGTTAATGAATTTGCTGGTAATGTATAGTCTAGTGTTCTATGCGTTTGTTCTCCGCTATAGATAAGAGCGGACGTGACGCTATCGTAGGCTTTTAGAGAAACTTTGAATTGTTGTGCGCCAGTATAAGCATAAGAAAAAATAGTTGACTTCGTAGCGTCAAACGCATTTTTTTTATATAAAATTGGTTTTGCCATTATGCCACCACCTTCCCCATTAAAATAACTTTTTCCCATATTTGACAGGGGACTAGCATAATAGCTTTGTCGTTTACAACATATTGAGCATTATTTAAAGATGGGCAGTCATATGACTGCCCATTTAATGATACCCGATATTTGTTATTTCCCAAAGCCTCTGTTACCTTCACAATGAAAGATTTATCGTATATCAATCTATCTTTCTGTAAATCGAACATCATTTTGATTGTATCTGCTATTTCTTGCACAGCTTTTGTGAAATCCATAAGATAAATCCTTTCTATGAGTTATTAAAACTTAAATTAATCGCTTTAGACTTTAATGTCGTTTCTATCGCCCTAGCGAATCCATTGACATCTTGTACGCCTTGTAGTATAATGTCACCAAATGTGATTTGAGAAGACTGATTTTGTTTTTCTGGCGGTTGATAGTTCTTTAACGGATTTTGCAGAGACTTTTCTCCCAAGTAATTTTGGAAGAACTGTGTTGGATTTTTAGCAAAATTAAAAATGTTATTGGTTTCCTCGTGTGGTAAAACCCAACTGCCTTTTTCCAGCATAGTATATCTTCCCTTACTTGGACGACCAATTAACTCATCGCCTAACTCATCCACATTAGCAAGTTCAGTTCCTGAATTTTTAGTTCCTTTGGCGTGCTTTACTGCCACGCTATAGTAACCGCTATCTTTGTTATACTTCGCTCCGGGAGTATCCTTGTCAACTATGTGATAATCATAATTATCACCTTTTACAACAGTGCCAATGGGAAGACCACTTTGAGAAGAACCACCGCCAGCTTCGTCGTGAGTAACGTCAATCCATGTGTTCCCTTTTCCTGGAATGTTTGCAATTGTGTTACCACCACCGCCACTACCGCCTCCGCCACTACTACCACCACCACCACCGCTACTACCAGCAGAAACAATTGCATCGTTGATGCTTTGAATTTGTTGCAGTATGGAGTTATACTCATCTTTTTTGGCTTTCGCTATGGCAATTCTTTCTTCCCAGTTTTTAGCTTCTTGTATATTTGCAGTTATCTGAGCGGCGTTTAATCTGTCTTGTTCTTTTTGGAAAGCATTGGGAATGGATTGCCACTCTTCTTTGTACTTTTCCCATGCCTTTATTTGCTTGTCAATTTCATTTACTTGCTCTTGGAATTTGAAATCTTCCAGCTCTTTCTCTGCGGCTTTTACAGCTTCTGTGTCTTGCTCATACGTGAACCCGACACCTTTTCGATAAATTCTTACACTGCGATTAGCCTTTGCTTGTCTTAGCTTTTCTTCTAGTTCAGAAAGGGTAATTGCCTTTTCTCGCTCTTTGTTTGAATCCTCTAGAGCTGTTTTCTCTTCTTCTAATTTTTTTATTTCTTCGTCAATGTAATCGGTTACTCCAGAAATTTGGCTATCCATAATAGACTGCTGATTTTCAAGCTCTTTTTTTTGATTTTCTAATGCTCTCTTTTGAGCCTCTAAACTATTATGAAGAATTTTTTCCTTTTCTTCCATAAAAGTTTTATAATCTATCAGCCCAGTTTTATAATAGTCATTTTCTAACCATTCTAAAACACGATTCCATGCAGAAATTTCGTTATCGGTTCCCCAGTCGTTATGGTAATTGCGTTCCTCGATATATTTTTCGGAAATTGCAAGTCTGTCCTCGTAAGCATCTTTGCCCAAAGAAGTGATATTATTTTCAGCGCTCCACCATTTCTTTTGAAGTTCTTGAACAATATCATCTATTTCGATATCTTTCTCGGAAACACCCAAACTACGTAGGTCTTTTCTTCTTGACTCTGCAAGCTTATGATATTCTAATTGTATTTTTTTAAGATTGGCGATTTCCGTTTTAGCGGTTGCACCACTATCCCCACGTTGAGACAAGAGATAGTTCTCATGCTCTATGTCAGCTATCCGTCCATCAGATATTGTTTTTTCAATCGAATACAGCTCTTCGAGATTTTTTTTGTGATTATCAATATATTTTTCTTTATTAGCAAAGTATTTCACATCGAGTTCTGTGAGCTTATCATGGTATTGTTGGTCGTTAATCTCGTCTATTGCACGTAAGTGTTTGAGTTCTGTATATTCCTTGTCAAAAGATTCTGCGTAAAGACTCTGTTCTAACGAGTGTAATTCTTCAAGATTTTTTTTGTGGTTATCAATATACTTTTCTTTGCCAGTAAAATATCTACTGTCAAGTTCGGTTAATCTGTCATGATATTGTTGGTCATTGATTTCATCCATCGCTCGAAGATGTTTAAGTTCTGCATATTCTTTGTTATACGCTTCGAGATAAAGGTCTGTTTCTTTCCCAGCCCCGTCTTTGCCTTTTTCTAGTTCAAATTTTTCTGGGGAGAAATCAACTTCAAAATCAAAACTATCGAAAACTAAACCGTCAAGGCGCTTTTCTGCTTCTCTGACAGCTCTCAAAATATTGCGTAACAATGGGTCGTTGGCAAGTGGCGACATTCCAGTGGCTATCTCCTCCATGGACTCAATAGACATTCCAACATATTCCGACTGGTTTGTTACCATTTGACTTAAAACTGTCGCCTGCAATTTTAATTTAGCGCTTTCGGCATTCTTAAAATTAGTTAAATCAATATCATAAGCTTCGTTAATCTGTTTTACTTCTTCGCTCTTATTTTTAAGAGCGTTATGGTAAAAATCACCATCGAGATAAAGTTTTGTTTTTGCTAATTCCTTGAAATTTTTATAATCTACATCATACGCACCTTGTAAATCATTGATAATTTCGGCATTACTTCTTAACCCAAGTTGATATTTTACAAGCTCATCTGTTAATTGTGGATATTTTTCCATAATGGACTTAATTGTCCCGCTTTGAATTATTCCAAATTCTTCAATATCTTTATTAACGGATTTAATCAAATTAGATTTGTCGGCTAAAAGTGACATAGTGTCAGCTAAACCAGTAAAATCTTCTGCCGCTAATTTAGCTTCCTCTGCGGCTTTTGCAAATTGAGCGGCGACTTCTTCAACTGATAAACCAACGTCCCCAAATGCTTTTACAAAAAGTGCATATTCTGGCTTTTCAAGTTCTTTTACAAAATCTTTTGCATTTCCGGTCAATCCATCTAATTTTTTTTTAACAGATTGAAAATCATCCTCATCTAAGATTTTGGAAAGCTTTAATTCTTTGCCTTTTTCTTCGTCGATTGTTGCCCACATGGTATTGATAGAATATTTAAGGTCATCTACTTGTTTTTGCCAATTCGCTCCAAATCTTCTGGTTCTATCGGATTCTTCTGTTGCCATAATGCGGTCATATTTTGCTTGATACGCAGATAGCCCTTCCAATATATTATCATTGCTTTCCGCTATAAACTGTTCGGATATTTTTAGATTCTGCTGTAAAAGCAAGAGAGAATCTTCATCTTTCTCATTGAGTATTTTATCTTCCAATTCTTTTTTTCTAGCTAATTGTTTTTCGTAGGTTGCTATTTGTAACTCAATATCTGCCTTATTTGATTCAAGACCACCAAGACTAACTCTTTCCTTGCCTTTTTCTTCGTCGATTCCCTCTCCTGTAACTCTACTATCTCTACCGTATTGTTCCTTGAATAGGGTTTCTTCTTCTTTGAAAACAGCATCTTCTTTTAGCTTAATTTGAGCTTCTTTTATTTTCTGTTGTGCTTTTAGTTCGGCGGTAAGGTCTTTTAATCTTTGTAGCTCACCCTGTTCCGCAAAGGTTAAACTCGGCATCCTACTAAGTTCATTCATTCTATCGGTTGCCGTTTGTAGTTCTGTATTGATTCCCTCTAATTCAGACTTTGCTGATTCATAGGCTTCGTTTGCCTTTTCAACTCTCTCTGCGGTTGTTTCAACACTGTCCACAAATTTCATTATCAACGGAACGACTAATGCTAATACTAGAGAAATCCATCCCATGGCGGCTTGTAACCCAACAGCCTTCTTTTGAGCATTACTCATAGCCGCCGCCGATAGATTTAACGCCGCAGTTTCAGCCCCTATACTTGTTGCCGCGCTCCCGACCACCTGACCAGTTGTGACATTGACGATATTAAATCTATTCGTACCATCTGTTGCCGCTTGCACGGAAAATAGATTTAACTTCATAATGGCATTATTTTTAGCGACAGTTGTATT
>JAVXFE010000089.1:0-7613 GCA_036658075.1 Oscillospiraceae bacterium | reverse complement strand
ATATATTCATTAAGCAAATATATAAATTTCTTTTCACTTGTTCCGTCCAAAACCTCGTAAACTGCCCTTGAATATTCAACTTCACCCATCAATGTTTTGATGCAGGTTTTCCTATGCCCTTTATGGCGATAAATGCTTTTATCTCTTGCTGTCATAAGTTGGCGATCTATTTCCTGCAATCCCTCTTTTAATACATTACAAGCAACCTTACACCCGTATTCAAAAATTTTTTTCTCTAAACTCTTGAAATTTATCTCTTTTTCGTGTAAAATAGTATTCATCATACAAACCACCTTTATATTTATTCGCATAATTATAATACACGATTTGTATGATTAGGGAAAGAGTTTTTTGCTCTTTCCCTGTTTTTTTGCCAATTATTATTTTACACTAAGATACATTTTATATTCATGCTTTATAAATTGCAATCAAATAATGACGGCTTGACCTAATGAAAAATTTATAGTATAATAGAAGATAATTTTATAGATATTTTATCTGGAGGAGCTTATAATGAATAATACTGATAAAACAATGGAAAAAATAGTTGCATTATGCAAGGGTAGAGGATTTGTTTATCCGGGAAGTGAAATTTACGGCGGACTTGCAAACTCGTGGGATTATGGTCCAATCGGAGTGGAGTTTAAAAACAACGTTAAGCGTGCCTGGTGGAAAAAGTTTATCCAAGAAAGCCCATATAATGTTGGACTCGATGCCGCAATTTTAATGAACCCTAAAACATGGGTTGCCTCCGGACACGTCGGCGGATTTTCCGACCCGCTTATGGATTGTAAAGAATGCAAATCTCGCTTTCGTGCAGATCAGTTAATTGAAGATGCTTCTGGAGAAGTTGCTGATGGTTGGTCAAACGAAAAAATGCTTGACTTTATAAATGAGAAAAATATTCCGTGTCCCAGCTGTGGCAAACACAACTTTACAGATATCAGAAAGTTTAACCTTATGTTTAAGACCTTCCAGGGCGTTACGGAAGATAGCACGAGTGAACTTTTCTTGCGTCCTGAAACGGCACAAGGTATTTTTGTAAACTTTAAAAATGTCCAAAGAACCGCCAGAAAAAAGCTGCCTTTTGGCATAGGTCAGATTGGTAAATCGTTTAGAAACGAAATCACACCTGGAAACTTTATTTTTAGAATTCGTGAATTTGAACAAATGGAACTTGAATTCTTCTGCAAACCCGGTACGGATTTAGAATGGTTTGAATATTGGAATGCATATTCTAAAAAGTTCTTGATGGATTTAGGAATCAAAGAAGAAAACATAAAAATGCGCGCTCATGACCCTGAAGAATTATCGCATTATAGCAAGGCTACAACGGATATCGAGTTCATGTTCCCATTTGGTTGGGGTGAACTTTGGGGGATTGCGGACAGAACTGATTTCGACCTTAAACAACACAGCGAACACAGTGGTGAAAAGATGGAGTATACCGACCCGGAAACAAACGAGAAATACATTCCGTATTGCATTGAGCCATCTCTGGGCGCTGACCGTGTAACCCTTGCCTTCCTTGTTGAGGCCTATGATGAAGAGGTTATTGACGCTGAAAAAAATGATACACGTATTGTTATGCGTTTTCACCCAGCCTTAGCTCCTATAAAAGCGGCTGTCTTGCCACTTTCTAAAAAGTTATCTGATGCGGCACATGAAGTGTATGCAACTTTAGCAAGTGAGTTTATGTGTGAATATGACGAGGCAGGTTCTATTGGAAAGCGTTATCGCCGCCAAGACGAAATCGGAACGCCGTTTTGTATCACATACGATTTTGAATCTAAAGACGATAACTGCGTTACCGTTCGTCACCGTGATAGCATGGAGCAAGAACGTGTCAATATTGACGAATTGGTTGAATATATCAATGCTCGCATAAAATTTTAATTAGAAATCATTAAATATTTATAGGGGGTCTTCAAAATGTCGAATTCGTTATACAAAAGTCTAAAACAGTTTAGTCACCATGACAAAACAAGCTTTCACATGCCCGGCCATAAAAACGGTGCCGGTTTTTCTTCACGGTTTAAAAATAATGCTTTCGAACTTGATGTTACTGAATTCGCCGAAACTGACGACCTTCAAAACCCAACTTCAATTTTATTAGATGCACAAGCTCGTGCCGCCACCGCTTTTGGTGCAGAAAAGAGCTTTTATATAACCTCTGGTTCAACAACAGGTTTGTTAGCCGCCATATTAGGAACGGTTAAGCGTGGCGAAAAGTTAATTGTTGACCGAACTTGTCACAAGGCGGTTATTTCTGCTATCATAATGGGCGGAATTGACCCAGTATTTATTGACGCTGATTTCGATGAAGTTCATGGCATATATTGTGGCATTAATAATAATTCTCTTTTAAATATTTTATCTGAAAATGAAGATGTTGTCGGTGCTATCATAACATCTCCTACATATTATGGGATATGTTCTGACATTAAAGCCATTGCAGACTCTCTGCATAAAGCAGGAAAGTTTCTGATTGTGGACGAGGCACACGGTTCACATTTTGTATTTAATGAAAAGCTACCAAACACCGCTTTAGAACTCGGTGCCGACGTCTGTATTCAAAGCCTTCATAAAACCTTGCCCGCATTGGGGCAAAGCTCGCTTTTGCATATCGGTAAAACAGATCTTGTTGATATAAACTCTATTGAAAATCACTTGCGTCTTTTGCATACAACAAGCCCATCATATATGATTATGGCAAGCATGGATGAGGCTATTTTAAAAATGCAACAGGATACAAAAAACTTTGAGAAATTAATCGACCTCGTAATAAATTTAAAGACGAAAATTGATGTTGTTGGAAAGTTAAAATGTCTTAAAAGCAACGATTTTCAAAACCAATATGATATTTTAAGACTTGTCGTGAATTTTGAAAACATCGGTATTAGCGGATATGATGCATGTGAGGTTTTAAATCGTGTTTATGGAATTTATCCTGAACTTGCAGACAATAAAAACGTGGTGTTTATTATTACCATCGGGAATACAAAAAAGGACATTGATTCCCTTGAAACCGCTTTAGAGGAAATGACAATAACCGATTTTGAACCGAAAACAATTAAGCCACAAATGAAATTACCTTCAATAAATCTCTGCTTTTCACCACATCGTGCATGGAATTCAGAAAGCGAAACGGTTCGAATTCAAGATGCAAACGATAAAATTTGTGCTGAAATAGTTGCAAGTTGCCCTCCTGGCTGTGCAATATTGGTGCCGGGGCAAATGATTGACGCTGACACAATTGCGTATATTACTGAACAAACCGCTATAAAATATGTAAAAACGATAATCTAAGAGGAGTGATAGCATGACATTAGACCACGTTTGTGGACATGATAAAGTTAAAAATATTCTTCTCTCTTCGATAAAGTCCTCGCATATTAGCCACGCTTATATTTTTGACGGAAAGAGCGGAGTCGGTAGATACACAACGGCACAAGCCTTTGCACACGACTTTATCGGAATAGAAAGCGACTATCACCCCGACATAATTACTGTGACAAACCAACTTTATGATGACACTAAAAAGCAAACAAATCTTCTGGTGGACACTATAAGATGCATGAAAAAAGATGTCTATATAAAGCCATATTCAGCGGAACATAAATTCTATATTATTCCAAACGCTGATTCTATGAACATCGAGGCACAAAATAGTATTTTAAAGGTTTTTGAAGAACCTCCTGGATATTGCACAATAATATTGATTTCTGAAAATTTAAATTTATTTTTACCTACAATAATATCACGTGCAACCACAATTCATTTTCAGCCTCTTCCTACAATGGAAGTTGAAGAATATTTGATAAATTATGCAAATGTCGATAAAAACATTGCTGTTTCAAAAGCGATAATGAGCGGTGGCTCTATCGGTTCGGCTTTAAACCTTTTAGATAATCCTGAATTAGATGAAATACGAAACACCACCATCGAACATATTTTTAGCCTTAGCAAAATCGATAATAAAAACATGTACGATTTTATAAACTTTCTTAAAAAGAATAAGGAAAACATAAATTTCATATTAGGCATCCTTAGCAGTTGTTTTAAAGATATTCTTCATATAAAACATTGCGGAACAAATACGGAAATTATTAATATTGACAAAAAATCAGAACTTAAACACTTTAGCAACAAAATTAGTGAAAATGCTGCTTTTGCATTTTGTGCTATCACGACAAAATACGAACGAGTCATAAAAACAAACGCAAACTATCCCATCACGATGTTGTGCATGGTGATGGAATATTGGGAGGAAATCCATGATAGAAATTATAGGAGTACGATTTGTTAAAGCCGGAAAAATATATTATTTTAGCCCAAACGGTGAAAAAGTCAACTTAAATGATAAAGTTGTAGTTGAAACCAGCCGTGGCGTTGAAGTTGGGCATGTTTCAATTCCAAACAAAATGATTACAGACGATGAAATTAAAATTCCGCTTAAAAGTATTATTCGGCTTGCAACGCCGGAAGATCTCCAAATCCTAGCTGAAAATGCCCAAAAGCAAAAAGAAGCTTTTGATGTTGGAGTCGAAAAAATATTATATCACAAACTCGAAATGAAACTTGTTGACGTTGAAATTACATTTGACCGAAGCAAAATGATTTTTTATTTCACAGCAGACGGTCGAATCGATTTTAGAGAGCTTGTTCGCTCGCTTGCAATGGTATACAAAACTCGCATTGAACTCCGCCAAATCGGCGTTCGAGATGAGGCAAGACAACTTGGAAGCCTTGGAATTTGCGGACGGTTTTTATGCTGTAGCACTTTTCTAAACGATTTTCAAGCGGTGTCTATACGAATGGCAAAGGACCAAGGGCTGTCGCTTAACCCTACAAAGCTTGCCGGTGTGTGTGGTCGCCTTATGTGTTGCCTTCAATATGAACAGAATTCATATGATTATATGCTCGAAAAAATGCCAACTCGTGGGACTCTTGTAGAAACCGCCGACGGAAACGGAATTGTTATTGACGTTAACACCTTAAAGGGACAAATTCGAGTTAAGATTATGAACGGAAGTGCCTTTAAAATCGAAAAGTATATGCTTGGAGATTTTAAAGTTCTTAAAAAGGGCGTAATCGAACCTGTTTTACGCCATAATAAAAACGTTTCAAAAACATCTTCTCATAACGAGGCCGCCGCAAACGAAGACCTTTTGACTTCTGAAGGCAAAAGTCTCGACCCCAAACACAACCAAAGCGAAAAATCCAAAAATGAACAAAAACTCAAGGCAAAAGAAAAAACAAACCGCCTTAAAAAGAGGAAAAATCGCAATAAGGCAGCTAAGGTCGCAAAATCCGAATCTGAAAACATAGAGGCAAGACCACAAAAAAATGCCCCAAAAAAAGTTGCAAAAAAGATTGAAAAGATTGAGAAAATCGCAAAAAAGCCAGCCACACAAAAGCCTGCAACAGATAATCCGTACAAGCCTAAATCACAATAGCACATTTCTAAAACGAAATATGTACAAAATCGAATTTTTGTTTTGTATGTCTAAATAAAACTTAATTAAGCGGGGTTTAATATGTTAAAACGAATTCTTTATTTCACACTGTTAATTATGATTTCGGCTCAATCTCTGCCGGCAAACGCCGCTTCTGATTCGCTCTACACCAACGCAACGGGAACGCTTAGCATTAACGACCGTGACCAGATTGGGATGTATCTTTCTCGGTTTGGTGCGTGTTATACTGCGGATTCAGCCTCATCTTCTACCCACCGCTACGTTTTTACTGACGGCTGGACAGATGAAATGTCAAAAATAATATGGTGGCAATTCTTGTCATATAGTCTTAAAGATTCACTTGTCCCAAACGCTCCACGCGCGGGCAATGAAAAGCTTGTGTCTCCCGATGTTGCTCGAAACGCCGTCAGAAACACTTTTAATATTGATGACGTTCCTAGTGGCCTTTATGCCACGGCGGATAGCTATTATATTGCGTTTTTAGATGGAATTTGGCACGCTCCTCAGCAAGATTCATCTGGGAAAATGTGGACACGTTCTCCTGAAAATTGTCGTCTTCAATATTTTGCATCATTGCCAAATGGCGATTATATTATCAAGTATACTCTTGAGTATTTAAATTCTGCTGTTGGCACATACGACAACACCGAATATTATGCAGTGTTAAAAAAGACGAATTCTAAATACGGCTATACCGCTACAGAGCTTGGAACCATTAATGCCATGCCTGATGAATATAAGAATTCCGACTTTTTAAAAGATGCCCGAAAAGGGAGCATGCACACATCAAATTTAAAGTTTGACTATGAAAAAGTTAACTCTTTTGAAACATTTGACGATTATGCGAAATATCTAAAAGAGGTTTTTGCTGTTTTAAACGGTTCCGAACCGACTGCGCCAGCCGTTGAAGATGTTTCAAAATATATCAAGACCGCCTGTTCAAGGCTCTCAAAAACCACACTATCTTCTATCGATAACAAAGTCGAAATATCAGACGAGTCAATAAAAAATGGAACAAAAATAGCTAATAAAACAAGCAAAAAGCTTTGGAGCATCGCTGAAGATTATAAGTGCAAACCAAATAAAACCGTTGATATTCCTCTGCAAATAACGATTGATGGGCTAAATGATAAATTTACGCCAAGCGTTGTGCTGGATAAAAATTCTACAAGCCTCAAAAATGATGTTACGGAAATGCGAATACTGTTTGGCGATAACCGCCACGCAATAATCCTTTCAAATCAGGATTATGAAGCCCTAACTTCTGCCTATGGCAATATGATGTTAACGTTTGGGCTTTCAAAAAAAGACGGTACAATCATTGAATATTTTAACGAAAACGGAAATAAAATAGACTATATATCAGCCACACCAAAATTTGCAATTCCTGCAAATGACAAGTATGATACAGTTTATTACACACATTCTGATGGTACAAAATACAACATCGGCGGAAAGTTTGATAACATTAATCAGACTTTAGAGGTTTCATCAAAATTCCCTGGATTATTCGAAGTTGAAAATAATTCGCCAAACATAAGTGATATAGGGAATCTTGATGGTGCATTACAAGATAAGATAAAATATCTTGTCTCTAAAGAATATTTTTTAACCGTTCGAAATAGCTTCAAACCAAACGAACCCTATTCACGTTATGATGCCGCACTGGCACTTTCCGGAATGCTATATATTCGTGATCCGAACGCAAAAACAACATATTACGACTTGTCTGTTACCGACCCACAATATCTTTCGGTAGCCTCAATAGACAATGCAAATATTAATATATATTCTAATGAACGTGAAAAGGCTTTTAATGGTACTTCCGCTGTAGGACTTGAAACCACATATGGTAAATCGCTTGAACTTTTGGCAAATATTCGTGGTTATAAGTATCCCAAAATCAGCAACGATAAAGATTTGCCATATCAGAGTATATACATAAATTTCCCTGATATTTCGTTTGCAAACCCAGCATATATAGACGAACTTGCTTTAGGAGCAAGAGAAGGACTGATTAATGATGGGATGACTCTTTTTGCAGACGAAAACACTTTCGACAGACACGAGGCGGTTGAATTTTTATACGCTGTCGACCAAAGACTTAATGAAACCTCTCCCATAAGCTTTAAC
>JAVXFE010000088.1:3996-7637 GCA_036658075.1 Oscillospiraceae bacterium | reverse complement strand
ATCATTTTAACTAAATTCTTTCCGATATCATGAAGGTCGCCCTTTACGGTTCCGAGAACGGCTGTACCCTTTGTTTCAACCCCTGCAGATACAAGATGCGGTTTAAGCACCTCGACGCCCGCATTCATAGCACGTGCCGCAACTAAAACTTCTGGTACAAAAACTTCATTATTTTTAAATTTTTCACCAATAATACTCATTCCTGAAAGCAATCCCTCTTCCAGTATTTCTTTAGCACCTATTCCTTCTTCTAGTGCCTGTGCTACAAGTTCTTTGACCTTAGGCGCTCTACCTTGTTGTAAAAGTGTACTCATTTCTTCTAAAATACTCATTTTAAAATCTCCTTTTATATAAATTTTATTATTATACTTTTCCTTGCTTTTCTCGATATTTTCCAGGTGAAATGCCCACAGAAGCTTTAAAAACTTTAGTAAAGTATCCCTGGTCATCAAACCCTATCATATTTGCAATATCAACAAGACTAAGTGAATCGTCTTTTATTAAAATTTTGCCTTTTTCTATTCTATAATTATTAATATAAGTGGTAATACTTAAACCCATCTCTTCTTTAAAGATTTTGCTAAGATACGATTTACTAAGATACACATGTTTCGCAATTTCATCAAGGGAAATCTTCTTACTATAATTTTCTTTGATATACCCGGTAACTTTATAAATAGTATCCGTATGCTTTACTTCACCAAATTCAAACACATAACTCACAAAACGATTAATCACACTTGTAAGCCACACGCTTAATTTTTCAATGTTTCTAAAATTCTCTACTTCTTTTAGGTAGTTGCTGTTAAGTGCAAATATTTCTTTTATATTCGCACCGCCTTCGATTGCAGACCGTGAAAGCAGAACAATTAGTTCCAGCACCCGTGCTTTTATCGTTGCAAAGTCACCGTTTGAATTAAAAAAGATGTGTCCGAGCAACTTATTTAAAAGCTCTTTTGATAAAACGCTATCGCCGTGAACGATTGCATCCTGTAAATCTTTTTCAAGCTCGATTGGATATGTAATATTTGCGGTTGTCACGACCTCGTCAATAATCTTATAAAGGTCATTTAAAAACGCTTCTGTCTCAATATCCGCACTGTAATTTTCAAAATTCGAAACATTGCTAAAAAGCATCTGTAAAATTTCGGTCAAAGCCTGAACTTTAACAGTTGTAAAAAGTGGAACTTCTTTATAATATTCAAAATCCTCAGGATTGCCCATAAGTATAGGACCCGTAATCACACCGGAATCCATAATGTCAAGTTCGTTTATTATTGCGATTGCAATAAATATGAATCCTTTTGGACAATAATAAATATACTTATGTCCCCAACGTACCGCTTCATAGCAGCCATAAAGATGTGTGTTTTTAAAGTCACATTTATCACTACAATTAGTGCAATAACAATCGTGTTCAGATTCAAAAGCCTTGAGATTTACATCAAAAAGCGAACATTCTACGCCACACAACTCCGAAACATATGTTTGATATTTGCTAATTAAAGTATCCATATAGCATTTCCTTTCGAATTGACTCTATTGTAAACCATAATTACAACTTTTTATAGAAAAATATTTTGATTTTTTGAAAAATACGATTGTATAATCAATATAAATTGATTTTCTTATACTAATCTGTTAATATATAAACTATCTGGAGGTGTCCAAAATGAAAAGTATAAAAATTTCAACAAAAGATAAAAATATATTATTATCGGCTCTTCTTGAACAAAATAACATAAAAATCAACAAGCCCTGTGGTGGTAACGGCACATGTGGCAAATGCAAAGTTCATGCAATTGGTGAAATGTCGCCTGTTACCGATGCCGAGAAGGCACTATTAACTCAATATGAACTGGATAACAATATTCGCCTGGCGTGCCTTACCTATGTACATGGTGATATATGTGTATATTATAATACAGATTTAGGAGATGTGCAAGGTATAACTCACGGATATATGCCCGACTTTAAGGCGGATTTAAATGAAAAAGATGGTTATGGAATGGCTGTTGATATTGGCACCACCACCATTGCCGCATATTTATATAAATTCCCTGAAAACACCTACGTCACAAATGTTTGTGTTCCTAATCCTCAAGCCGAATTTGGTGCTGATGTGATTTCACGAATTGAATATTCAAACAATGGTGGTCTTGAAAAATTAACAGATTCTATAGTTAATGTACTTTCTAAAATAGCGGATAAAAAAGACATAACCCGCTCCGTAATTACAGGAAATACCACAATGCTTCACCTGCTAACAGGTCTTAACCCTCGCACAATCGCCGTATCTCCATTTGAACCCAAAAGCCTTTTTGGGGAATGGCACGGAAAGACGTACCTTCCACGCTGTATTTCTGCATATGTAGGTGGCGACATCACAACGGCAATTCTTGCAAGTGACATGTTAAATACAAAGACTTCCTTTTTGGTCGATATTGGTACAAACGGCGAAATGGCACTTTGGCACAATGGTGAACTGGTCTGCTGTTCGACAGCGGCCGGTCCCGCTTTTGAAGGTGCCGGGATTTCAATGGGTACGTTGGCTATAAGTGGTGCAATAAATAAAGTCTATATAGATGAAGATAAAATAAAATATACGACTATTGACAACGAAAAGCCGATCGGAATTTGTGGGACAGGACTCATTGACGCTATTGCGTGCATGGTATCGAGTGGTATATTAGAGGAAAGCGGATATTTAGAAGAAAGCTTCAAAATTGGTGACAGTGGAATTTCTATTTCATCTTCTGATGTCCGTGAAGTTCAGCTTGCAAAATCCGCAATTCGTGCAGGAATAGACACACTCCTTGATTCGTGTAAAATTTCATATGATGATATAGAAAACTTTTACATAGCAGGCGGTTTTGGAAGTTATATCGATAAAAACAGTGCAGCCGAAATTGGGCTTATTCCAACCGAAATATTAGATAAAGTAAAAATAATGGGGAACGGTGCCGGAAGTGGAGCTATAATGATTTTATTATCAAATGCAAATTTAAGCGAGTCTGAAAGAATAGCCAAGATGGCACAAACAATCGAACTTTCAAACAGCCCAATATTCATGGAAAAATATATTGATGCTATGATGTTTTAAATTTATTTTAATGTAATAATATATTTCAAAAAATATCAAGATTTTTCTATACACTTCTTTAAAAGTAGTATAAAATGATGTCATAAAGAGGTGGTGTTTTTTTGGATAAATCAGAGATAGTAAAAATGCTTAATATTAAAAATTTCAGTCCTGAATATTATGAGTTAATAAAAGAATCAAACAGGCGTACTCGTAATGAGTTCGGAAATCAGGCATTTGTTTTTGCCCAAATTGGGATAAACGGTGGGAAATGCGAAGGGAATTGCAAATTTTGCTCTATGGCGGAAAAGTATTATTCGCTTGAATCCGAATTTGAAAAGTCTGAAAATGAAATTTTAGATGAAGTTAAATTCCTTATTAATGAAGGAATAGACGATTTATTTTTAATGACGACAGTAGGATATAGTATTGAAAAGTTCTTAAAAATCGGCAAAAGTGTAGCGGAAATATTGCCAAGTGGCGTTAATCTGGTTGCGAACATTGGCGATTTTAGTTTTGAAACCGCCTTAAAACTTAAAGATGCAGGGTTTACCGGTGC
>JAVXFE010000088.1:0-3986 GCA_036658075.1 Oscillospiraceae bacterium | reverse complement strand
GGCATCGATACTGACATTTCGATATCTACTCGCCTTAAAACCATTGAAAACATTAAAAAATCAGGTCTTAGCCTTTATTATTGTATAGAGCCAATCGGTCCTGAACATACATATGACGAAATTGCTGAAGAAATCATGTTTGCACGTGATTTAAATATTGAAGCAATGGCTGCTATGCGGCGAATTGCTGTGCCAAACACTCCTCTGTTTAATCGAGGGCAAATTTCTAAAGCAGAACTGATTAAAATTGGTGCAGTAACTCGACTTATAACAAACCCCCTGCGATGCATGAATATCCACGAAACGGTTGAAGCCAGCCTTTTAGCCGGAGTTAACCAACTTTATGCAGAAGTTGGTGCAAACCCCCGAGACACAGTAAGCGACACGGCAAAATCCCGTGGACTTTCGATAAGTGAATCCAAAAAATTATTATACGAATATGAATATGAGGTGCTAAAATGAGTAAAAAAATATTAATAGATGCATTAAACAACAAAGAAACATCAAGAATTCCGTGGGTCCCGTTTGTAGGATGCCATGCGGCAAAATTAATCGGTGTAACCGCTGACGAATATTTCAAAAGTGAGGAAAATATTTATAACGGCGTTAAAAAGGCGATTGAAGAATATCGTCCTGACGGAATCCCTTCGCTTTTTGATTTGCAACTTGAAGCTGAAGTTTTAGGATGTGGTCTTAAATGGGCGGCAGAAAATCCGCCTTCTGTTTCATCTCACCCTCTTGAAGATGGCGTGAAATTAGAAGATTTAAAACTACCAACCAAAAATGATGGAAGGTTTCCAATTGTATTAAACGCAACACGTCGACTATGTGAAGATTTTGGAAACGACGTGGCAATCTATGGTTTAATAACCGGTCCTTTCACACTTGCACTCCATTTAATGGGTACAGATATTTTCTTTGAAATGCTTGACAACCCCGAAAACATGGGAAAGCTTATGGAATTTTGCGAAGATGTATGCCATGCTACTGCAAAAATGTATATCGATGCGGGAGTTGATGTTATTGCTGTTGTTGACCCAATGACAAGCCAAATTTCACCAGATAATTTTTCCGAATTTGTAGCGCCGTATTGTGAAAGAATTTTCGCTAAAATAAAAGAACAAGGTGTGCTTTCAAGCTTTTTTGTATGCGGAAACGCTCAAAGAAATATTGAAGAAATGTGTAAAACAAAGCCGAATAACATTTCGATAGATGAAAACATTCCGCTTGAATTCGTAAAGGATATGTGTCAAAAATACGATATATCCTTCGGCGGAAACATTAAGCTTACTATAACAATGCTTTTCGGAACACCTACAGATAACATTAACGATGCCCAAAATTGTGCTGCTATTGGCGGAAACAAAGGCTTCATTCTTGCACCCGGCTGTGACATGCCGTTTGCGACACCTATCGAAAATGTAAAAGCCGTAACGAGTTTTGTTTATGGCGAGATTGCAGAATTTATGGAAAGTGCTAACGTCTTAGACGATGTGGTATATGACCTTCCAGATTATGCAACCGAAAGCGACGTTATTATTGACGTAATCACCCTTGATAGTGCGTGCTGTGCTCCATGTCAATATATGATGAATGCAGTCAAAGATGCCTGCAATGGTCTGTCAAACGTCACATATATTGAGCATAAAATAAAAGAGAAGGAAAGCGTCGTATGCATGCTAAAGCTTGGAGTCGCAAATATTCCTACCATTTGTATCGATGGCGAGATTAAACATGTTAGTATTATCCCTGACGTTCCGACTCTTCGGGCTGAAATTGTAGCGGCTATTGAGAAAAAATGCAGCTAAAATTAATATGTATGAAATACCCCTGTAATAGTTGCATTATAGTTCAAGGACTTATCAAAGAAGTAGTGGCTAAAGTAATAGCTAAAACAGGGGTTTCCTATGAAGAAGTGATTCTAAATCATCCCAATGAAGTTTTTAAAGTTGAAGGGCTTGAAGTTGAAAAACTTCCTGCCCTAATTCTTGATGGTGAACAAATCACCGCTGGAAATTTAATTTCCACAAAGCAGTTATTGTTACTTATAAACGAATAATTGTGATTTTATGAATTTTGCACTTATCTTATAAATATGAGGTGAAACAATTATGACACACAGATTAATGGTAGTTTCGGGATTTTTGGGAAGTGGAAAAACCACCGCAATTACAGCGATTGGAAAAATGTTAATCAGCCACGGAAAAAGGGTTGGGGTTATTACTAATGACCAAGGTGCAAATCTTGTAGACACAAACTATATCAAAAATGAAGGAATGCGTGTTTTTGAAATAACCGACGGCTGTTTCTGCTGTAGCTTTGATGCATTTACACAAAAGCTTAAAGACTTAACAGAAGATGAAATGCCCGACATAATCTTAGCAGAACCTATAGGAAGCTGTATTAACTTGGTTGCAACTATTTTTAAACCAATCATGAATAATTATACAAATAACTTTAACCTTGCACCTCTTTCTGTTGTTGCCGACCCAAAACGTGTTAAGCGAATGATGACCGATAGTGGCAGCTTTAAAAATGAAATTAATTACATGTTTGACCAACAACTTAGCGAGGCAGATGTTATATTACTTAACAAAACAGACATCTTATCCGATGCGGATGTTTCAGAACTTACTAACTATCTAAGCGTGAAATATTCACCCGCACAGGTTTTACCAATCTCAGCGGCGAAAAATATTGGAATTGACATTTGGTATGATTTGGTATCAAACGCCGTTGCGGTAGATAAGCCGTCGCCAGACATCGATTATGCAATATATTCATTGGCTGAAAGTTCGCTGGCGTGGAATAGTTATTTTGCCACGTTAGAATCTAACGAAACCACCGACTTTAACGTTGTAATAGAAGACGCAATTAACAATATTCGTCATAATTTAGGCAAAAATGAGATTGCCCATTTAAAAGTTTATGCAGTGTCAAGTTATGATTTTGCCAAAGCAGGTCTAACTTCTACTGATGGCGAAATAAACTTTAATCAAAGACTAACGCAAAACGCATCAAAGATAAACTTAATCGTAAATGCCCGAGTGGAATGTACGCCTGAAAACTTGAAAACAGCTGTTAAAAACGGTCTTAATGATGTTTTTTCAAAATACAATCTAACCGCTAGTGCTGAAAAATCCGAATGCTATTCACCAAATTATACAATGCCAACATGTAGGTTTTAGGAGGAAATATTATGTTTAATATAGATGATATAAAAGCTTTTGAAATAGATAATGCATGCATTATTGATGTCGACAAAATAGTTTTTGAACCTGCCCTAATTGAACTATGTAAAATGAACAGCTGTGGCAATTATGGAAAGAGCTGGGTTTGTCCGCCACATGTAGGAAATACGGAAGAGCTTATTGCAAAAGCTAAAAAATATAAAAAAATACTGGTTTTTCAAAAGATTTATGCTATTGAAGACTCGTTTGATATAGAGGGAATGTTTGAAGGAAACAACGATTTTAGGCGAGTTTTGGAAATGGTTCGAGATTTTTCAAAGACGGTAGATAGCGACTGCCTTATGCTTGGTGCTGGAGGCTGTAAGATTTGCGATACATGTGCAATTATAGAAAACGCACCGTGCCGTTTCCCTGAAAGGGCAATGCCATCACTTGAATCCTATAGCATTCAAGTTTCATCCTTGGCAAAAGAATGCGGAATGAACTACATAAACGGTCAAAACACCGTTACATATTTCGGTGCAATACTCTTTAACTAATACAAGGAGGTAAACTATGAAAAGTAAAACCAAAATTTTAGGAGAAAAAATACCTAACATACCATGGCAGGATAAGCCGGACAATTGTGAAGATGTCGTATGGCGACATACGATGAATCCAATTATTGATAGAAGCTATATTAAAAATTCAAACAGCATTTTTAATTCAGCAATTGTGACATTTAATGGTGAATTTAGGGGAGTTTTTAGAAGCGATTCAACAACGAGACAGCAGTTGTTACATAGTGGCAAAAGC
>JAVXFE010000087.1:0-7641 GCA_036658075.1 Oscillospiraceae bacterium | reverse complement strand
TCCGACCAGATTAAGCTTATTTTGTTTGGCACGTTCAGCTTCACTATCTGAAAATCCGCCTTCGGGTCCAATAAGAACACCAACACTTTTTGCATCATTATGCAATTTTAAGGTTTGTTTAAGGTTTGTTTCACCATCATGCCCCATGATTTCGTATGGCATGATTGCCAAATCTAACTTGCCCATAGCGACTAACGATTCATCAAACGTCATCGGTTCCAACACTTTAGGAAGAATCCCTCTACCGCATTGCTTTGCCGCTTCAACCGCAACTTTTTGGTAGCGTTTTATCTTTTCTTTACCCTTTTTTTCATCATAAATCTTTGCCACACATCTATCCATTGCCACCGGAACAATTTCATACACGCCAAGTTCTACAGCCTTTTGTACAATCTGTTCCATCTTGCCTGATTTTGGTATTCCTTGAAAAATGGTAACGTGCATTAAAGGTTCATTTTCTGAAAGTTTTTTACTCTTTATTCGTGCCATGCATTTAGTTTTATTAATCTCTATAAGAGACGCTAAATACTCATAACCACTACCGTCAAAAGCTAAAATTTCATCGCCGACGTTCATTCTTAAAACACGTGTTATATGTACTGCATCATCAATTATATATAGATTTTCGCCATCGATATTTTCAGGTTCTGTAAAAAATCTACGCATACACACCTCCAAAATCATTACTTTAGTATATAATAACACATACTCCCATAAAAATCAAGAGAAATCCTTTCTTTGTTATTCTAAATCATAAAAACAAAAACGCCCAAATCCCGAAAAATTTAAGATGTTTATAAGATATTTTAAAATAGTTTGCAAGGCACAAAAACCGACACCACTAAAAAAAGCGGTGTCGGCTATAATATTTAATTTTTATTTATAAATCTTTGTTGCTATTGATAATTTTTTGGCTAAACGGATTTTCTATAACTATTCTCCCAACAACTGTATCACCGAGTCCACTGTATAGGTCAAACTTTCCATCTTCACGTTTGACAATCCCAGATGAAAACGCACAATCTGTAAGTGCCGGAATTTTAGGGTCAGCCATAGGGAAACATTCTCGAGTTCCGATGATTTTCTTGTTACTAACGCTATGCGTATCAATATCAAACTCGAAAGCAACGTTAAAATACACCTGTTTTTCGCCATCTTTATAACATTGATGTCCAATAACGCCAATATTTCCATTTTCTAAAAGATAAGCTTGGTTACAACCGCCCCATTCGCCTTCTCCAAATAATCCATCTATAATAGGTGCGTTTTGAACGACATCCGCTCCAAGTTTGTTTATGTTATCTATAATATCAAATCCAATAACCGACTCACTACCATATTTTTCTACTACTTCAATCCCTCGTGGTCTTGAAAAAACTCCAATTCGACCATCAGCCAACTGAACCAATCTAATATCTTTCATGTATACAGGTCCTGTTGTAAAATAATAAAGGTCGTCAATATTTTCACCTTTGTAAAAATAACCATAATATTTCGTTACTTCCCCACATTCATATTGAACATGGGTTCCACCAAGAACGATATCATTATTGATAAATGACACAAATGGGTCTTCAAGCTGATAAATCATAGAGTTTTCACACACTTTATAAACATCATCTTTTACATTTTCAAAAAGCCTAACGTGTGAACGAGCCCACTCTTCACGCTTTTCAACTCTTCCGTAAATATATTTTTTCCCATTATGCATAAACGGAATTGAAGAATTATAAACATCAAATCCCTCCACACCTTCAAAAATCAATAACCTACCTTCGAACTTAGGCTTATTTTTTTCGAAAAGTTCCTTTTCTTCTTTTAATATCATTTTGCTCCTCCATGTTATTTAAGTTTTAGCATTCTATTAATAATTACCGCCGATTCTGCACGAGTTGCAAAATCCAGTGGTGCAAACATTCCATTTCCTACACCGTTAATAATCGACGCTCCCGCTAAAGTTCCAACCGCCTCTTTAGCATAATCGCTAATTATATCATTATCCGAAAACTCTATTTTATTAGTTCCGATTTTGATTCCGTTTTTCTCTAGCATTCTTGCACTTAAAACCGCCATCTGTTCCCGAGTGATATTCTCGCCTATACCGAACACAGTTTCGCTCTCTCCCTTTACAATCCCGAGTTCCACTCCTGTCGCAATATAAGGATAGCTCCAATCATCTTTAGAAACATCTTCAAAATCAGCCGTCGCACTCATGCTTACTTCTGAAAAAGCTTCGATAAGCATCTTTAAAAATTCCTCACGGGTAACGTTGTCCATTGGTGCAAATATACCTTCTGCTTTGCCGTTTATAATACCTAAATTATAAAGACTCATCACACTGTCTTTTGCCCATTCAACATTTTCCATATCCGTAAAAACGTTTTTGTTTAGGTTTTCATTTTCTTTTGAAGGTTCAGTAACAGCACCGGCACTATTTCCGCCGCCACCGCTTGTTCCTCCGCCACCACCGCCACCTGATGGTTTATCGGGTTTAGGCGGTGGAGTTATATTTGAAACGCATTCATCAAACTTAGCCTTAGCTTCTGCATACGACAAATATTTCTTACCTGAAAACGCAATGCACGCTTTTTCTTGTTCTGCCGTAGTTAACTTATAATATGCATCAAAGTTAATACCCAGATTTTTATTATTGGTTGTTAAAACACTCATTATATTGCTATATCCAACGTTTTCAATACTCGTTAATACCGTGTTGAGTTCAAAATCCACCTGCCTTTGTGCAATAGTTAAATTTGCATCTTTTGATAAACTTTGCACAATTTTAGCACGTATTTCATTATTTATGAATGATGCCTTATAGGTAAAATACGCAGGCAAGCTTTGGTAATTTAAAATATAACTATACTCATTCAAAATTTTATCAAATTCTTCCACTGTTTTAATGCTCGCCATATAATCGGATACGAGGTTAATGTCCATAGTTTCAAGTAATATTTTAACGTCTGTCATATCGTTGCGTTTAGCAAATAAAGTGCCTGCAAGTTTATTAAAATCGTAATTTTTATCATCACATATTTTAAATATAAAAGATTTATCTCTAAAATAATCCTTGTTTTGGTTTAGAACATTTAAAACATCAGCTACTGCAGTGGCTTCTCTAATATTTTGAGCAATTTTTGAAGCGTCCGCATAAACTTTAAACTTCCCATTATAAATATCTCCCCATGATGGTGAATTTACACGAACCGAATATTCACCCGCAATAGGTGCCAAAACATAATTAAAGCCGAAAAGTCCTGCCTCGCTTGCTTTTGTTTCACCCACAAAGTCAAAAACATCTGAAAGGTTTGTCATAGGTGTGTCTAAAATCTCATTCGCCGTTTTGTTTGGCTTTAAAACTTCAAGAGTCACACGTCCGAGTGGGTTATCTATAGCCCCGGTCAGACTAAACACGCCATCTTCTACCATAATATTCACATATGGTGAATTTCCACTGTTCACTAAATTTTCCGACCATATTGCTAACTTTTCCGCCATTAAATCCTTTGTTAAAATTATCCCTGTTTTTAATGAACTGGTTGCCTCCGACATCAAAACCCCACTTGCGACATCAGCTAAATTTTCACTTTGTCTTAAAACGGATTTTGCGTACTGGGCTTGAATTGTTGGAACCTCTGAAATCTTAGCCTTAGCACGATTTATTGTCTTAGGTGAATTTAACTTATTAGGTGCCATAATGTCTGTTGGCATGGTTGCAACGTTTAGCTTAGCAATGCTATTTCCTGCCTGATTTAAAGCATCTAATAATACTGTAAGTGTGGAAATTTCCATTTTTAGTTGACCGCTATGCACATCAAATATAAGAGTGTCGCCATCACTGTAATTTTCGTTTAAAAGTGATAGTGCAACTTGATAATCGCAATTTGCACTTCCGTTTGCGATATTATTTAAAATTTCCATCCTCATTTCTATCTTATGCTTTATACTTCTGCCGGCGGTTGTGGTATCGAGTGTAGCACCCCAATCGCTAATAATTCTTTTATAATCTGTAACAGCGTTTAAAGATGCCGCCTTTATCAAAACTTCTTTTGGCATACCTTTAATATACACTGGATTTGCACCGATATCAAGGCTTGTTCCGCCGCCTACAAGTTTTCCATACATATCCAAAGCGGTTACATTTGTCCCTAAATCCACATTTTTTGTAGCTCCGGGTGTATCGCCCTGACTCACACTCCACGCCATGATAATAGGTTCGCCGTTTTTATTATAAACATATCCTCGAACGCCATCTGCTAAAGATAATTTACCATAATATTCAGCACCGCCAATAACTTGGTTAAAGGTCTTAACTGAATAATATGAAGGTTTTGGATTATAATACTCTTGAATCATACCATAATTATGTTCAGCATCATCAGGGTTAGAGCCATCATCTTTAAAATCATAAACTGAATTATATGCTATATTATAATCATCGCTTATTGCAAATTCTTTAACAATATCACGTGCCTGACCCTCTTCGGTTGTGCCTATATCACCCGTATAACTCGACCAGCCAAACTCGGTTATAATAACATCTTTAAAACCACCATATTGTTCAATAAGCTTTCTGTTTCCATTAATTCTACCCTCTATTTTACCTTGATCCGCAGGGTGCGGATAACAATATGGATGAATTGATATTCCATCAATAAAATCATATACATCACCAGCTAAAAAAGTACGCATATAATTAATATCTGCATCTGACGTTACACCGCCATACACCTTTGCATCCGGTCGAACCGATTTAATCGCCTCTGATGCGGCACGCACAAGTTTCGCATAATCGCTTGCATTTGGAGTTCCACCCCAAAAATGTTCAAGGTTTGGTTCGTTCCAAATTTCAAACACTTTTATAGATGGATATCTGGCAGCCACAGCCTTTGCATAATTACAATACCCCGTAATAGCCTCGGTTGTTGTAGGTGTGCCACTATAATAAAGTGCATTATTATAGTCAAGTGCAACGATAAATTCAATTCCTGCCTCGGCTAGCGGATTTAAATATGAATCAGAATACGCAAAATCGTAAATTCCCTTTTGCTTTTCAAGGGTACTCCAGAATATTTCATCCCTAACCATCTTTATTCCGCCTGATTTTAAAAGCTCAATATTTTTTGTATCTGGGCTGTTTGCCATAGCAAAATGTGTAGCAACGCCTTTTTCACGATATTCATCCATAAATTCAGGCTTATATCTTTCGATATAGCTAATAGGAATAGTTGCCGTCTTCGCTAAAGCATTTGCAATATACAGCTTAACCTCAACGTTATATGTACCTTCGGTATTTAGTGGAACTTCAATCGTTCTATTAAACTTCACGCCTTTGGTCGGTGTGAACTTTGTACTTCCGCTTATCACCGACGGAACATTCCATTCCACACGATATTCTTGTGCAGCACTAACGTTTGTAAGAACGCTTACATCAAATGATGGGTTTGCACTTATTCCAATAGTGTTATCGCCCTTCATAATGTCGATTTGTTCGGTTGAATCATTTTCCACATCTGATATAATTTCTATATCCACATCGCTATATCCAATTCTTTTAAGGTCATCAATCGTACAGCTGGCTAAAATTGCCTTCTTCACATTTTTGCCAAGCATACGTGCATCGATTTTCACATTTTTAACAAAACTCTCTTTTAAATAAAATAATGGTCTAACATTTAGATTTCCATCTGCGCCCCAGCCCTTTACGGTTCCCTTTTGCTCGCCATACATACTGGATAACACAGCACTTGGTCCGTTTGGCGAACGAAGCCACCACCCTCTATCACGGCTATCCGCTTGGCAGGTACACTTTGCCTCGTCCATTACTCCATATTTGCCGTTATAATACACAAACTCACCAAACGCCATCATTGCAACACCGCAAGTGTTTTCAAAATACTTACCACCAACTTTATCCGCATCACAAATCGAACCCGGGTGTCCTACCTCTGTACGCCATACATGTTTCATGTTAATATTTTCTATTATCTTGTCAGGAAGTTTAAGAGGTCCGCCACAGCAAATATTTCCATTGGTTAAAAAATCGTTGTTTAACCAATATGCAATGTTATTTGGGTCACTCACATCAAACTTATGTTTAATCTTATTTCCAGTTTTGTCAAAACGTCGTGTTCCATAATAGTCTTGGGTGAAAACAAGCCACTTTGAATCGGCGTTATTGCCGACATCTAAAAGTGTAAACTTTTTATCTGAGCCTTCAATTTTAAAAGTATTCTCCATTGGCGACTTTATTTGATAGCCCTTTAATGGTTCATTTATCCAATCTACCGGACCCTCAATAATAGGTCCGGTTGTGGCTGCGTTTACACCCTGAAACGACACAATCGCAAATAAATTTACGCAAACAGCAGTCGCCAATAAAAGACTTAAAAACTTTTTCATAATTTTTCCTCCAGTCGACTAATTCTTTCCGGCTATCCTATCCGAAATCTCGCTAACTAATATCTTTGTAGTTTCGTTATCTTTGATATTAACCTCTGGTTCTGTTGGCATTAATTTAAAGGTTTCCCAATATGACGAGTCTTTAAATACTGCTGAACCCTGTGTAAATTCCACAAACCTATCACGGACGAAACCGTCAGAATCATTTAAAACCACATTCATACCAAATTCGCTATTTTCTTCAAGCTTTAGCGGATTAACCTCGGTATTTGGAAGGGCTATAATATAACGTGTAAGGCAATCTTCTTGACTTCTAAAGCTTCTGCTCCATGCCGACGGTCTATCGCCACTTTGGGCAGATGGAAGCCATACATAGTTACTTTCGCCTTTCGGTGCAAGGGTTGAGCCAAACTCATAATAATCCTTGTTATCATTTGCTCTGTCTAACGCAATCTGAATACAATCGCCTTCCCACATATTCTTGCCATCCATCTTTTGGTTGTACATATCATCATAAACATCCACGAGTAAATATAAATTCTCATTAGTCCATTTTGTCATGATTCTGGCACTAACTTCACACGCTTCCCACTCCGCCTTATTACTCGGATTTGTCGGAGGCATAATATAAAACGGATACGCATCTGACCAATCGTTAACATCGCCATTTTGGGCAGACATATTAAGATTTTTATCTAGTTTTGTCACCACCATAAAGTTTAGTGGCACAGATTTTGTACTAACAAGTGTCCCAGCGGAATTATAAATTTTTATATTTATCACATAATGATTAAAATCGTTTCGAGTTATAGACTCTATCGGAAGTTTAATCTCTGTACTTTCAAAATTCTTCAAGCTTAAATTAATATCACTATTTTTAAACTTAATATCGCTTGAATCTACAGTTATTCTTAAATCCTGAGTTATATCAAAAAGGTTTTTAATATTTAGCGTGATATCTTTCATGTCTGCAATTTGCGTTCTTACATTTCCTACATTTATATCCGCTACGTCCTGAACCTTCATTACAACATTTTCATGACGCACTGCTTTTCCGTTTTCTACCAGCTTAAATGTGTATATTGTATCGACGATTCCTTCATCACGAGTCATAATACCGGATACTTCAAAGTCTCCTTTTTCGCCTTTAGGAATAGTCACAGTTCGTGATTTGTTTAAAAATTTACCGAATCTATCATAGAGTTCAAGCTCGCCGGTAAAATCATTCTCGCCTCCGTT
>JAVXFE010000086.1:0-7691 GCA_036658075.1 Oscillospiraceae bacterium | reverse complement strand
GTTATCTGCTAAAACCGGTAGTGCAAGGTGAGCTTTTTTCTCTATTAAATAGAATCTTGACCGAGGCTGACACCCACGATGTAAACAGCATTGTATTAAAAAGCCATGACGGTATTGTGCGTATACCATTTTTTCGCATTGAATATTCAATCTCAGTGGCAATATCGGATTCTGAAACTCCAATTTTCAGATATTTTAAAATATGCAAAAAGGCTTTTACTCCAATTTCTTCTGCAATCTCCATTTTTGCGATTTCTTCAGGGCTTTTCACCATTCGGAGGGCATCTATTTCGCTTAAAAGAGGCAAGAGTTCGGCATTTTTTAATTCGTCTAAAAACTTTTTATATGTCGAAAACGAAAGTTCGGAATCTTCAAAACCGATACTTTTTACGTTGTTTTCTTTAATAATATCTTGTAGCTTTTCAAAAAGGTTTCCGCTAAATTCAATAACTGAAAAATCTTTTGCCATAAGGGTTGCTATTTCGGTATAGCGTGAATCTACAAGCACATATCGTGCATGTTTGCAGGTTAAAACATACCCTTCGCCGCCGTCAAATTCGCTAAAATAACGCATATTATGAGGTGAAGTAAGCAATACAGCGTCAACGTTTTTTAGCATTTCTAAAAGTTTTTTATACATTTAAATCACCACATTTGTTAAGATAAATTTGTTTAATCTCGACCGAGTCCTCTGTTTGGGTTCCGGCGGATTCACAAATAATATGTGGCGACAAGTTTCGCTCTGCCATAATTTCCGCAATTGGGTCGAACTCGGGTTCAAACTCCTTTTCTGCAAATGTGTGATGCTTTTTTTCGCCACTTCCTGTGTACTCAATTCGGCTATAGTGAGCGTGAAAATTTTCACATCTGTATGCACCGAGCTTATCGTGGATGGCATCAAATATTGCTTCAAAGTCTTCTTTGAGTTTTAAACCGCCGATAGATTGAGCGTTTACGTGTCCAAAATCGATTGTAGGAATAAGCCTCTCGTCTATTTGACACAGTTTCATTACCTCTGAAACGTTTCCGAGTTGGTTGACCTTTCCCATTGTTTCGGGGCAGATATGAATGTCTCCAAAGCCTGCCTCGTCCGCCGCTTTAAGTGCCATGGAAATGGTATCTTTAGCCAAATTTAAGGCGTCTAATCGTGTAATTTTCCCACATGAACCAGAATGCACAACTATGCGTTTTGCACCCATGCACTTTGCCTCATTTAAAGTTTGTAAAATATAATCCACGCTTTTTATACGTTTTTCTTCTTCTACAGACGAAAGGCTGATATAATATGGTGCATGTATAGAAAGTTCAACATTGCATTCACGTGCCATATCGCCTAAAGCTCGGGCAGAGTCATCCGAAATCTTTACGCCTCGACCGCATTGATATTCATATAAATCAAGATTATTTTTCACTATCCATTTTGGCATATCCAAAGCGGATTTGTTGCCTGCCGCATAAAAACTTTCAGAGTTCCCCGCAGGTCCAAATTTAGCTGCCATTTATATCAACTCCCTTTAATAAGAATTTTTCAATGTTCCGTTTCCATCGTACAAACCAGTGGTCGTTATCCGAGATTGCCTTTGTAAAAATCGTGTACATTCCCATACGATTTCCGCCATAAATATCCGTTATTAGCTGGTCGCCAACCAGTACGGTTTCTTCAGGCTTTACATTCATGTCACGACATGCAACTTTAAGGTATTTTTTTCGTGGTTTTAAGGCACTATAATAATATTTTTCGTTTAGTGATTCTGAAAACTTTTTCACACGGGCTTTATTATTATTAGAAATTAAATAGGTTTTAAAACCGTTTGCGTGTAATGTGTCAAACCATTTTTTTACATGATTAGGAGCTATAAGGTCATCATATGTGACTAGAGTGTTATCAATATCAAAAATAAAGGCACGAAATCCACGTGCCTTTATTTGTTCTAAATCCATATCATAAACGCTGTTTAAAAACAAATCAGGAATGAATCGTCTTTTCAAATTTAAACACTCCTTAGAATTTTCTTTCATTAAATAAATGCAAATAAATGCAAATAAATGCAAATAAATGCATGAATGCAAAAAAAGTGGGGTTATTTTAATAGTTCAATTACATCAAAAAGGCTTTCGACTTTTGATGTTGCTACGCTTAGCATTTCATTGTCGGGAATAATCAAATCTGGAATAAGTACTGCATACGTGTTTGCACGTGCCGCCGCTAATATTCCGTTTTTAGAATCTTCAACAGCCATACATTGTTCTGCTGAAAGGCCCAAAGCTTCAGCCGTTTTTAAGTATATATCGGGGTTAGGTTTGCCATGCTTTATAGAATCCCCACAGATAATAACGTCAAAATATCGAGATATGTCAACCTTATCCATTAGATACATTGCACGTTGTCGCCCTGTTGAAGTGGCGACCGCACATTTTAGATTTTTTTCTTTTATAAAATCTAAAAGTTCAAAAAGTCCGGGCTTTAAAGGTACTCCGGATTTTTCAACAACGCCTTTAACATGTGCTTGTGACCTTTCTCGAAAACCAACAAAGTCAAAATCGTTTCCGAAATGGTCAAGAAAGTTCCGACAAATTTCGGCGGAAGGAAGACCAACACATCCGAACATAAATTCTTGACTTAACGTTAAACCGATGTCGTTTACGGCTTTTTCCCAACCATAAAACGACAAAGGTTCGGTGTCAAGCATTGTACCATCCATGTCTAATATTATTCCTTTTATGTCCATGTAAAAAGCCTCCTATTTCCAAATGTGAATTTTTTCCGCACGATGTAGTGAGAAGATAATGTTCATGGTGATTGGGAATAAAATCGCCCCGGATAACCCTACCCAAACAAAGCCTAGATATATGCAGATTATGGCTACTATTGGAGGAAGTCCAAGCTGGTCGCCAACAATTTTAGGCTCGATAAATTGGCGAACAATTGACACCGTCAGGTAAATCAAAATTAAGCCGATTGCGAGATAATAATTTTGTTGGAATACGGCAATAATTGCCCACGGAATAACGATTGTACCGGTTCCTAAAATAGGAAAAGCGTCAGCAATCGCCGTACACGCCGCAATTCCAAACGGGTTTTCGATTCGAAGGATAAGGAATCCAATCGAAAGTTCAACAAACGTGATTGCCATTAAAATAATATACGCACGGGCATAACTTAGAAGTGTCTTTTTTAAATAGTCTTTTATATCAACAATCATGGTCAGCTGTTTTTCGGGCAGTTGACGCTTTATAAATCCAACAAATTCACCATAATCCATGCTAATGAAAAGCGACGATAATATAGTGAAAATAAGCGATATAAGTACAAGCGGAACCTTTTTCGAAGCATTTGCAAGTATTGACAAAAGTCCGGTTGAGAAGTCAACAATCGAATTTTGAATTCCCATAACAAAGCTATTTAGGCTATCACGAACTTGACCCACGATATCCGGTGAAAAACGACTTGCAAAGTCGATAATCGTGCGGTTTGTATTGATTAAAAACGGGTTAATATTATTATTATAATAATCAGGAAGGTTCATAGAAAGTTCTTTTAACCACGCAAAAATGCTATAGCCACTAAACCACAGTAGAAAACCAATGGTTCCAAAGGCGAGAATAATCATAATAAAAGCACAAATTCGGCGGTTTATTTTTGTTTTTCGGGATATAAAATTTACAATTGGCTTTAAAAGGGTTGCTATCATAAAGCCGAGTAAAAATGGCATAATCCAAACGATTACATACTTCAAAACAAGGATTATTATAACGACAATTAACGCCCAAAATGCGGCGTTAATAATAAAAGCACGGCGTTTTTCTGTTTTGTCAAGATTCATAGTATGTCACTATCCTTTTATATGTTGTTTCTTCATATTATTCTACAGAATACCACAAATTCATTCTGAAATCAAGAAAAATTTATCAATCCACGAAAATATATTAAAATTCGATAGTCCAACTATTATTTTACGTTAAATATTTGGCTTAATGCATTTTTTTACAGTTGTCTGCATAAATCTTTTTTGCATACGAATATCGTCACCTAATAATTTTATTACATCATATTCACCCATTAACCGTGATTTTAGACGGTTGCTATAGGTGGTTTCAAGCGATTCAAGGCTTAAATTTGATGATAAAATTGTACTTTTTCCTTCAATTAATCTTGAATTTATTATGTCAAATAACGCTGCCGCTGAAAATTGGGTAATGAACTCAGTTCCCAAATCGTCAATAATTAGTAAATCCACAATTTTTAGATATTTTGCGGCGTATTCGGCTTGCTCTAAATCCTCTTGCGGAATCTTTCCAAACTTTACCTGCTCAAGTAATTCAAATAATTTATACGCCGTTTGGTAATAAACCGTTTTTCCGCGTGCTAAGGCGAGGTTTGCAATACAACTTGAGAGATACGTTTTTCCGGTGCCGGCATTTCCGAGAAAGAGTAGGTTTTTATGGGTGTCCTCAAATGTTTCTGCAAAGCATAATGCGTTATCGTGAGCAGCTTTTATTATCTTTAAAGGATTTCTGCCGTTTTGGTCAGATTGAGATGCAAACAGCGTAAAGTCGAAGTTATCAAAGGTTTGGTTTCGCATATGTTCAGTTAAGTTTGAATTCTTTATGATGTATTTTACTGCCATTTTTTTGAGGCAGTCACAGCGAAGTCCGTTATCGTCAAACCCAGTATCACGGCAGTTAGTACAGGAGTAAATATCATCTAAATAATCGCTGGGCAATGATAATGATTTAAGAATTTCAAGTTTCTGATGTTGTAAGTTTTGAATAGAACGTTTGACACTATCGAAATTAATTGAGTTGTCAAGAACGCTTTTAATGAGCATTGTTCCTGCATGGATAAGCGACCTTTCGATGTTTGCAAAATCTTCGCTCTGGTTTCGAACAAAGGCGGTGCGTTTGTCAACTTCATTTTGGTTGCGTGTTCGAATTTCATTTAACTCTCGTGTTGCCAATGCGTAAGCGGATTGCATGTGTGTACCTCCTTTAATTATCAAGCATCATATCCAGTATTTTTTCTTCAAGGCTTGCATAATCTGTTTTATTAGTGTCAACGTAATTATTAAATTTACTCTTTTTAGCAGGCTCGTCAAAATTAGTGTTTTTAGCTTTTGAAGGATTTGCTTGACGATATGCGTCGTTGTTCTGTTTTAATTCGTCAAGTGATTTTATTCCTTCTTGAAGCCATGACGTCAAAAGCTTATTCATATACGCCCAAGATAACTTCCCTGTATTATCAACTGTTTTATCGTATGCGGCTTGAATTAACTCAAGCGGAAGCTGTTCTTCTCGACTCCACTGTGTAATATATTTCTTTTCTGTTTGAGTAAGAGAACGGTCATAAATCCCTAAAAGAGACCGAATTTGGCGTTCGTAACTGTCAAAGCTTTCAAGCTGTGAAATATAATCTTCTGCCGCTTCATAAGTATCTATACCCTTATCCGCCCAATCCATAGCAACAGTTTCAAGATAGTGCTTTCCTGTTTTTTGTCGCTTGACCGCATAAGTAAGGAGCATAATTATAACTTCAACAGGTAGCCCCAGCCAATCGTGAAACGAGTATATCATTTCTACATCGGAGGGCGTAAGTTGTTTTCCGAGTATGCTCTCGGATTGACTTATTAAATCGGCTATGGGTTTATGTGCAGCGGCAACGCCATCGATTTCTGCCATGGTGTATGGTGGACGCTGCCTTCCGATAATATTATTTATTTTTTTCGTCTTTTCTGATTTTATAGGTTTGTTGTTTTCTGTTTTTCTGATTTTTTCAAGGTTGTTTGGAGCTTCAGGACTTTCTTTCGTCGTATGCGATACAACGGTGTAGGTGTCACCAATTTTGGATACTTCGTCACGGTTTATCCAATAGTCAAGGATAAATTCAACCTTGTCGGCACTGACACACAATTCTTTTGCAAGTTCAGAAATGGTTGGAAAGCTGCCACCGTTTGAAACCTTATACGAAAGGTAGACATATACTTGTAAATATTCAGGTTTTGTAAAACGAACGTATTTTTCCGCAAACTCGAATGATATTTCAAAGCTGTTTGTCATGGCGACTCCTTTCAAGGTTATTTTCCAACACAAAAGCGGCTGAAAACTTGGTCTATGATTTCTTCTTGTATTGTTGTTCCGATAATCTCACCTAATGCAGAGAGGGCATCCTCTAAATCGATATATAATATGTCAAAAGGCATACCTAGATTAGAGGATTCTAAAACTCGTTCGATTGACGCTTTTGCCTTTAAAAGCGAATCTTTTTGACGTTCGCCACAAATATAAACTTCACCGGGTTCAATTTTCCCGGTGATAAATTTGTTTAATATGGCATCTTCAAGGTTGTTTATTCCTGTGGTACAGCCTGTTTTTGGCGTTGAGGTTTCGATTATAAACTCCTCCGGAATTCCCAGAGCTTTAGAGGCAACGGATTTATTAATGGTGCTTTTGTCCGTTTTATTAAGTATTAAAATTGTATTTTTACCTTGTAATTTTTTAGAAATTTCTATATCTTCAGAGGTGATTCCGCTATCACTATCAATAACAAAAAGGCACAAATCTGCAATTTTGGCGTTTTCCATCGCACGTTCAATTCCGATTGTTTCTACTGCATCTGCTCCGTTTCGGATTCCTGCGGTGTCTAAAAGCCTAAGTGCCACGCCTTTTATGTTTATGTATTCTTCAATAATATCACGAGTGGTCCCAGGAATGTCGGTTACGATTGCACGTTCAGCCTTAACCAAGGCGTTTAAAATTGATGACTTCCCTACATTTGGCTTCCCTACAATAACAGTATAAATTCCGTCTTTAAGAATTTTACCTGTATTAAAGCCGCTAAGAAGACTCTCGATTCCATCTTGAATTTCGGTAACACTAAGGTTAAGTTCGGTTGGGTCGATTTCATCAATTTCTTCCGGATAATCAGCCGTTGCGGAAATATGACTTGTGAGTGCAATGACTTTTTCGCGGAGTGCTTCAATTTTTTTAGATACGCCACCAGTGAGAGATTTTGCGGCATTTTGCAGTCCCAAAGAAGAATGGGAGCCTATGATGTCCATGGTAGCTTCTGCACCACTAAGGTCGGTTTTGCCGTTGATAAAGGCACGTCTGGTAAACTCACCGGCATCTGCAAGTCTCGCACCCGCAAGCAAGAGTTCGTCAAGGATTAAACCCGCCGCTAAAAACCCACCGTGGCAGTTTATCTCCACAACGGTTTCACCGGTATATGAGTTTGGCGCACGCATAACGACAACCAAAGCCTCGTCGATAATTTGAGGAGGCTTTGACCCTGTATAAATATCGGAAAGTGTCAGCTTGTGGCTTTCTAGGTCGGTTAAATTTTTTTTGGACTTTGTAACAACTATGTTTTGGGCAATGGCTTCAGACTCGTCACCGCTCACTCTTATTATAGCTACGCCACCACTACCTATCGGCGTGGCTATAGCCGCTATTGTATCATAAAGCTTCATATTTATGAACCTCTGAATTCGTATTTTAGTTTTTCTTTATATTTTGAACAAGCTCAGTGATAATTTCGCTAAGTTCGGAGTTATCGCTAAGTTTTGCCTTGATTTTTTTTATTGCCGACATAACGCTTGAATGGTCACGGTTAAATTCGTCGCCTAGCTTTGAATATGAAACATCTAAAACCTCATATGCGATGTACATTGCGATATGTCGAGGATAGGCGATGT
>JAVXFE010000085.1:0-7719 GCA_036658075.1 Oscillospiraceae bacterium | reverse complement strand
CACAATTTGTTCACGGGAAGGTTTTAGTTGGTTTTATTCTAATATATATGAAGATAAAAACTTTTTAGATGTTGATGAAACCGCTGAAAATTGTCAAACTATATTTGATACAGAAAATATTGTGGTAATTAATATGCCTCCAAATATAAACGGTCAACTCGTAGATGCTGATATTGAACATTTAATGAAAATTTCAGATAAGCTAGGAATGAGAAGAAAAATATAAATTAAATCCCCTGCGCGCTATGACATTAAATGTTTAGAGTGCAGGGGATTTTAAAAGATTTATTTTACTTCATTAAGTTTATGGCAGACTGTGGAACATATGTATTAATTCCATTGTACACCACCACGCCGTCAAGTTTTACAGTTTTACCATTCACAATTGCTAAATTTTTATTAATAGGAAATTCGATTACTTTTCCTTCTTTTTCAGCAACCATAATTGGATTTTTAGAATCGCTATCGTTCCATGTAACTGTTGCACCGAGACTTTCAAACTCGCTTCTGGCAGGAATGAAAAGATTATCGGTAGCGGTTGATAAGGTTAGATTCATTAATGATTCCATATATTTTGCAATATCTGAATTTTCAATTACTCCACTGATTTTATAGCCTTCTGGAGCGTATATATAAAGAGGAACATCTTCGCCGGTGTGTCCGGTTGTTGTCCATCCAATGTCGGCTCTTTTTGAAATCATAGGACCTACAGTGTAGTTCATTTTTCCAGCTTCTGTGTTATATATTTCTGTTATTTCTTCATCGCTTAAATCTGAAATTCCATAATATTCAGACATGACTTCAACTATGTTGCTGCGGTCGGCGTTTAGCTTTTTTTCGACACCTTCACCTGTTAATTTTGCGGCCTTCAAAGGGTTGATATAATTTTCAAGAGGCGTTTTATCGTATGTGCTATCGGTCGCCTTGTTTCCAATCGTAATTCCGCCGTTTCCGTGATCTGTTACGGAAATAACGACCGTTTCGGTGTTGCTTTTTGCAAAATCCAAAGCGACTTGTATAGCATCGTTAAAAGCAAGAGTGTCGGATATAATTCCAATGGGGTCGTTAGCATGTGAAGCCCAATCGATTTTACTTCCTTCTACCATTAAGAAAAAGCCGTTGTCGTTTCGCTTTAAGGTGTTTATTGCTTTTGAAGTCATTGTCGCAAGCGATGGATATTTGCTTTTATCTGCATCAAATTCATAAGGTAAATCGCTGTCGGCAAACATTCCCCAAATTTTATCGCTCTGTGTGTTTTCTAACTCTTGAGGGGTAGTGATATAGTCGTATCCTAAGGTTTTTATTTCTGAGATTAAATCTTCACCGTCACCCCGAACCTCTTTTGTGAAATATTTTGAACCCGCTCCTAAAACAACATCTATGTCCTGATAAACCTGCTGTTCTGAAAGCGAATCATAATTTTTCCGACTAGGGTCATGTGCGGAAAACGCCGCCGGCGTAGCGTGCATAATTTCAGAGGTTGCAATAAGTCCTGTGGACTTTTGGGCAATTTGTGCCGCCTCTAAAATGTTTGCAACGGGTCGCCTTTCGTCACCACTTTTTATCGCAGGCATGTTTGGCATTGTGTTTTCGTCCGGAAGAACCCCAATGAAACCGGTGTGGGATTTGTGACCTGTGGCAAACGCCGTCGCCGCTGGAGCGGAATCCGCAATTGCCGCATCGGCGGAATATGTACGCATAAGACCGGTTGCCATTTCGTCTATTGCTAAAGCTTCGCCGCCGTTGTACCATCTTGTTAAAGTTGTGCCACCTACAGATTGTCCGTCAGGTATTAACAAAATAACATTTTTAATCTTGCTACTAGATGCAGGCTTTTTATTGTCTTCTGCAACATTAAAGGTATCAAAAGCTGTACCTTTTGAAGTTCCGCTTGCGGCAATTCCTGTTGCGTGGATTCCAGTGCTATCCTTTTTTAGGAGCATGAATGAACGAATGTTGTTCTTTTCCATAACAGGTTTGTTTCCTGATGGATGAAATGGGTCGTTGTCTGCACGATAATTGTTGCCTATTGATGCCGCTTCTATGTAATTTACATCGTTGATTAAATACCTTTCGTATACATGAGAATGTCCGAAGCTAACGGCGTTCACGTCATATTTTTCATACAAAGGCTTTAAAACAGAGTGGGCTAAATCTCCTTCCGGATATGTTACCTCATTACCGTTGGTTACAGGCTTTGAATATGGAAAGTATCCATCATCTCCACGGTTTAGCATATGCCAATGCATGTTTACCCATTTATATTTTGAGGCTGAAGATTTAAGGTCATTTTCGAGCCACTTAATCTGTGCACTGTCGGCAGAAATATCATCAAACATCACCCAACCCGGCGCCTCAAAACCATCCCAGTTTTGCCATCTAAATGCAGAGATATTGCTAATGTGCAAGTCACCATAATCCACGCTGTACCAATGTTCTCCGTTTGGCGAATATTCTTGCTTTGGATACAGTGGTCTAAACATTTGCATGTATATTGAAAGTGACCAGTCGTCATTGTTCTTTGCCATTTCTTTATCAAAGTAAACTCTTTGGTCATCAACTTCGTGATTTCCGGGCGTTATGAAAAGAGGTGTGTATTGTAAAAGTTCAGCACCGTCTTCTTCTTGCTGCATAATCTCAAACCAGCTTTTTCCTTTTTCGTTATCGGCGATGAAACAATCTTCGATAGCAAACCACTCGCCGGCTTTCCATGGAGTGTTTATTAAATCACCACCATATATGATGAAGTCGGGCTTGTTTTGACCCAATTGTTTTACGGTTGCCGGGCTTTCTTCTTTAAGTTGCAAGTCTGAAAGAAGCGAAAAGGTGAAATCTTCACCATTTACAGGTGCCGTCTTAAAGTTATAGATTTTTGAAGTTTCTGTCTTTCCGTTTAATGTGGTTATCGTCTTATAATAATACGTTGTGTTTGGTTTAAGGTTTTTCAAGGTGGCTATTTCTTGAAAAGCTTTAAGGTCAGGGTTTTTTTCAGGGTCACTATCGTATCCATCGGCCTTATTAGATGTTTTTAACCCAAGCAGTTCATATTGGATAGCGTTTTGAGTGTTTCCTAAAGTTTCGGTTTCTCCATATTCTATGACGCCATGGCTACTGTCTTTTGTTAGCCAGCAGACATTCATCTCTTGGCTCGGGTTTAATGTTAATAAATACGGTTTTGTGTAGTTTAAAGAATCTTCTGTTGTTGCAAAAATTGGTGTGATTGATAAAAGCATTATCAAAGCCACCATAAACGAGATACATCTTTTCATAATAAAATCCTCCTAATTTCTCTCTTTTAAAATTTTTTATTTATCACGAGATTAAGGATATCATTCATTTGTAAAGTATGCTATCGAGGTATTGTAAAGCCTGTATAAAGAAAGGTAAAGTTTGTGCTTTAAAATATAAGAAAAACTTTAGAAATAAAAAACCGTGTCCAAGTTAATGGCACGGTTTTTATTTTTAATATGTAATTTTATTGATTGCTTCGACGTTCAGCGGCGTTGTAAGATTGTAAAATGCTCATATCTTCTAATGCTTTGCCTGTTCCAAAAGCGACACATTCTTCGGCGTTTTCAGCGATAATAGTAGTAATTCCCGTTTCACTTTGAATTAACTTGTCCATGCCATAAATGAGAGCCCCACCGCCGGTTAGTACAATCCCTCTTGAACTGATATCTCCAATGAGTTCAGGTGGAGTGTCTTCTAAAACGGTTTTTATGGATTCAACAATAACTTCAGAAGGTTCAATTAATGCTTCGAATATTTCATCGCTGGAAACTTGAATGGTTTTAGGTAATCCCGAGACCAAGCTTCGACCACGAATATCCATAGCGAGGAGCTTGTCTCTTTTATAAACGCAACCGATTTTAATTTTTAATTCTTCTGCTGTTCTTTCACCAATTAAAACATTATATTTCTTTCTGATATATTTTACGATGGCATCGTCAAACTTATCTCCTGCAATTTTGATGGAGTTACTAACAACAATTCCACCGAGAGAAATAACCGCAATGTCACAAGTCCCACCGCCCATGTCAACAACCATGCTTCCATAAGGCTGAGAGATATCAATACCTACACCAATCGCTGCCGCTAAAGGCTCTTCGATAAGATGAACATGACTTGCACCTGCTTGCATTCCGGCGTCGATTACGGCACGTTCTTCAACTTCCGTAACACCACTCGGCACACAGATTATTACACGTGGTTTAAAAAGTCCCGCAAAAAGACCCTTGTTTGTTGCCTTTTGGAGGAAATGTTTTAGCATACGTTCGGTTACGCTATAATCAGAAATAACGCCCTCTCTAAGCGGACGGATTGCAACAATGTTCCCAGGTGTGCGTCCAAGCATCTTTTGTGCTTCTTCGCCAACGGCTAAGAGCTTGTTTGTGTTTTTGTCAACAGCGACAACAGAAGGCTCTTTTGCAACAATTCCCTTTCCTTTTACATATACCAGCACAGAGGCTGTCCCTAAATCTATACCTATATCTTGTCCAAACATCAGAAATCTCCTTTTGCGTTCAATATTACATTAGCGTATTGTTACAGTTATGTTACAGTTGTGTTACAAGATATATAATACCCTATTTTTGCACTTATGTCAATGGGTAATAGTGAAATTTTAAAATATTTTTACCAAAATATGTTTTTGGCGATTAAGTTTATGTCTTTTACGCTAATTATATAAATAAGAAAAGATTTTTTAAAAAATTATTAAAAGTTATAAGAGGAAAGAAAGAATAAAAAAAGGATGACATTTTAAATTTTATGCATATTTTTTTGCTTTAAAAGAGGAAATGTGAAAGATATGACGAATATTATAAGTATGACGTTTGATGAAATTTGAATGGAATTATAAAATTTAGGAGTTGACTACATGTCTAATGAACCGTTTGATGTCTCAAAATTAAATATTATCCCTGTTGAACTTAACAAGGAAATGAAAAAATCTTACATCGACTATGCTATGTCCGTTATTGTGGGGCGTGCTCTTCCTGATGTTAGAGATGGTTTAAAGCCTGTACATAGAAGGATTTTATACGCTATGTATGAGGATAATTTAACCCCGGATAAACCATATCGTAAATGTGCAACTACTGTCGGTAACGTGCTTGGTAGATACCATCCGCATGGTGATAGTGCGGTTTATGATTCGCTTGTACGTATGGCACAGGACTTCTCTCTTCGATATCCTATGATTGATGGACACGGTAACTTTGGTAGTGTCGATGGCGACGGTGCTGCGGCTTATAGGTACACTGAAGCGAGAATGAGCAAGTTGTCCCTTCGTATGCTTACGAATATTGAAAAAGACACGGTTGACTTTATGCCAAACTTTGATGAAAATCGAAAAGAACCTGTTGTTTTGCCTTCTCGGTTTCCACATCTTTTAGTAAACGGTTCTAATGGTATCGCTGTTGGTATGGCAACTAACATTCCGCCACATAACCTCACAGAGGTTGTTAACGGAATCATTGCACTTATTGATTACCCTGATATTACCATTGATGAACTTATGGAGTATATTCCAGCACCTGATTTCCCTACCGGTGCAGGTATTATGGGTGTAAGTGGAATCCGTGCCGCATATCATACTGGGCGTGGAAAGCTTAAAGTTCGAGCTAAGGCGGAAATTCAACCGTGGAAAGAAAATCGTGAACGCATAATTGTAACCGAGATTCCATATATGGTTAATAAAGCTAGACTTATTGAAAAGATTGCTGAACTTGTTCACGATAAAAGGGTTGAAGGAATTTTTGACCTGCGTGATGAATCTGACCGTGACGGAATGCGTATTGTGGTTGAATTAAAGCGTGATGCAAATGCAACAATCGTTTTAAATCAACTATTTAAATACACTCAACTCGAGGACACTTTTAGTATTATTATGTTAGCCTTAGTTGACCAAACCGACCCTAGAATTCTTAATCTTAAAGAGGTTTTGGAATATTATGTTGAATTCCAAAAAGAGATTATAGTTAGACGTACAAAGTTTGATAAGAAAAAGGCAGAGGCACGTGCGCATATTTTAGAAGGCTTAAAACTTGCTCTTGATAATATCGATGAGGTTATTAATATTATTCGAAGCAGTTATAACAATGCAAAGGAAAAGTTAATAGAGAGATTTGGCTTTTCTGATTTACAGGCTCAAGCTATTTTGGACATGCGTCTTGGGCGTTTGGCAGGAATGGAACGTGAAAAGGTTGTCAGTGAATATAATGAACTTTTAAAGTTTATTGAAAAAATGATTGAAATCCTTGCAAACGAACAGTTGGTTTTGAATATTATTAAAGAAGAGATTCTTGAAATCCGTGATAAATTTGGCGATGCCAGACGTACTACTATTGAACCGGTTGCCGATGATATAGATATTGAGGATTTAATAAAAGAAGAAGATAACGTTATTACTATGACGCATCAAGGATATATAAAACGTTTGTCGGTTGACACCTATAAAAGTCAACGCCGTGGAGGAAGAGGAATTGTCGGTCTTCAAACAAAAGAAGCGGACTTTGTATCCACAATGTTTATATCATCTACCCATGCACACATTTTGTTCTTTACAAACACTGGACGTATGTACCGAATTAAAGCGTATGAAATTCCTGAATCCGGACGACAGGCGAAGGGGACAGCGGTTGTTAATATTCTTCCACTTGAAGAGGGCGAAAATATTTCAGCTATGATTCCGGTTCGTGAATACGAAGAAGGCAAGAATCTTATTATGTGTACAAAGAACGGAATTATTAAGAAAACAGACCTTATGGAATATAAAAACGCTCCTAAGGGCGGTAAAATTGCAATTAAGCTTGATGAAGATGATGAACTTATACGTGTTAAAATGACGGACGGAAATCTTGACATGTTTATCGGAACATACAAAGGTAAGATGATTAGATTTAACGAAAGCGATGTTCGTAATATGGGTCGTGTTTCACGTGGCGTAAAAGCCATCACACTAGGTAAAGACGACTATGTTGTAGGTATGAGTATTTATCGTGAAGATGGGAAAATGCTTATTGTTAGTGAAAAAGGATTTGGTAAAAAGACCGAACTTTCTGAATATAAAACCCAAACACGTGGCGGAAAGGGTACAACGACTTATAAAATCAGTGATTCAACGGGTAATATTTCGGGCTTTAAAGTTGTGTCGCCTAGTGACGATATTATTATTATCACATCTGAAGGTGTTATTATTCGTATGGATACTGAAGAAATCAGCACATATAGCAGAGTGACAAAGGGCGTTAGATTAATACGTTTGTCCGATGATATAAAGGTTGTAACGGTTGCACGTGTTGACAAAGAAGAAGAGGAAGAAATTGTTGAAGTAGAAAATATGGAAAATACAGAAAATATTGCAATGGAGACGGTTGAAGTAATAGAAACTGAAGTTTTAGAAGAAACTTCTGAAACCGAAACCGATGTAGATTAGCATAAAAACTATAGACTTTGTGTGATGAAAAAATCTATAGTTTATAGATATACTATAAAAGCACAGCCCTTGCGGTTGTGCTTTTTGCTTGTTTTTATCGTAAAAATTTGTTTAAATTCACGAAAGTGGCATTTTCTAAAAGATGGCACTCTATGGCACTTGGCTTCTGATATAATTTATTTGTAGTCGATAAGAACTATAAAATAAAAGCGGTTGAAATCCGCAAAGAAAGGTGCTATACTATGTTTAGTACATTTAAGAAAACAAAAACAAACTTTAAA
>JAVXFE010000084.1:0-7732 GCA_036658075.1 Oscillospiraceae bacterium | reverse complement strand
GCGTTCCGAAGAATTCAGAACATTTTGCCGCTTCTGCTCCGCTTCCGATTGTACATGGTGAAATTACACATTGCACAGGGGTTCCGTCAGCGTATCTAATGTTACTTTCAATATGCTCTTTTGCTGAAAGCGCCATGTTCATGGTTTGTGCTTCAAGCCCTTCTCTAACGCCGCCCCAGCGACCATCGATAATTGGACGTATACCTATTTTTGGATACATAATAAAAGCCTCCTAAATATAAATTATTTTTTTATTTTTTCTTATTCTTTCTTAATTCTTTCTTACTCAATCATACTTCATTAAGTAAAAAAAATCTCGAAATATTATATCTAAATGTAGACATTTTTTGCGAAGTTTGATATACTGGTTGTGGTGATGAATTATGAGAGGTTTTCAAGAAAACAGAAGTTATACGTCAGATACAAAAGTTTGGGTCGCAACCTATGAAGATATTGACTTTGCGGCACATTGGCACAAAGAAATCGAAATCCTTTTTGTGTCAAAAGGAAGATATAAAGTTTCGCTCAATAATAAAAAATTTATAGCCAAAACTGGTGATGTTATTGTATGCGGAAGTGGTGATGTCCATAGATGCAGTCATGATGAAAGCGGAAGTATCATGTGCGTGTTGGTTTTTGAAACCGATGTGATTGGCAAGGTGTATAATAAAAATCGATGCGTTAAAAATTATATTTCTGCTGCTGACCTTGAAAAATATGGACTTAATCTTAATCTACAAAATGGATTTTCTGTTATAAAAGAAGAATTAGCCACAAAGGGCGATTATGGAAAATTTGTTATCGAAGCCGAGCTTTCAAAAATGTGGGCGTATTTATCGAGGAATTTTAAAGATGACAACAATATTAAAAATATCTATAATGGAGTTTTAGATAAACTTCAAAACCTTCTTACGTATATTGATGAAAATTATGCAGAGGACATTACTTTGGAGGTTGCGGCAAATTTGCTGAATTATAGCGTTTTTCATTTTTCGAAATTATTTGCAAATTTAATGGGCATAAGTTTTATAAAATATTTAAACATAATTCGAGTGGAAAAGGCAATAGAATTAATAATGAATACAGATAAAAATTTTACAGATATAGGGAACTTGTGCGGTTTTAACTGCACACGTTCGTTTAATCGGCAATTTAAGGAAGTTACAGGCACAACGCCTTCGGAATTTAAAAAAGAAGAATATAAAAATTCACAAGAAAAATTTAATAAAAAGATTAAATTTTCAAGCACGCCATACGTTCCTAGCACGGTAGTGTATTATAAGAATATTTTTTAAGGAAATCCCCGAATTGCAACCGTGCAATTCGGGGATTTGTTATTCATTAACTTATCGTGGAAGGATAAAGAAGTCAAACTCGATTTTTTTGTCATCTACACGATATTTTTCTAAAAGTTCAGGACCGCAACTGTTAGAGCCGATTCCGCTAACCTTATAATCCAGACGCAAAATTGTGCTGTCGTTTTCAACAAGTTCATCTGTATGCATTGCTGAATCAAGGTGCAAACTGTCGTATTTTGAAACATTAAATTCAAATTCGCCATTGGTTTTAAATGTTAAACCGTTTATATTAACCATTTTCGTTTTTGTATGATTTCCATGTTCTTGTGGAACAACATACGGAACATATTCGGCGTCAGGGGTGCTTTGATAAAGCCCAACGCTTGCGTGATGGCACATATCGGCATAATTTTCAAGCTCGCCTTTTCCGTAATATGTAAAAGGTGTGTTGGTTTTAACTAAAGGAAATTCAAACCCGAAACGAGGGAGGAACACACAATCGTTAAAAATGTCAGCATTCACGCAAACGTGTATCTCGCCATTTTTGTTTATGGTAAAGGTTTGGGTCGTTTTGGCAAAAGGACTGCGTGAAATTCCCGCCATGCTACCAACGACGGTTATTTTATTACCGGTTAAAGTGCAAGAATATACCTTTGTATATAAACAGTTAAAGTTTTCGGCACTAATATTATCTTCATAAAGTCCCCATTTATGCTTAATGCGACGGTCGTTATCCGTGGGCGCACGCCATACTGAAAGATGAGGAAGAGCGTTAAATTTTTCATCATTTCCAATTTTTATGCTTGAAAAGTTTCCGTAGTGTTTGTCAAAAATATAAGTAAAGTCGTTGCCACTTATTGTAATTTTTCTCGTATCTTCAGTAAAGATTGCTTCATCTTCTGAAAATTCAATTTTTGAAACAGGGACATTTAATGAATGCTGTTCTTTGGCAACTTCAATATCCGAAACGAGGCTAATGTTTAAGTAGGCGCCAAGTTTGCATTTTTCAGGCAAGTCAAAGTCAAGAACGTATTCTTTTGAACAATGCGGAGCTATATCACAAATAATTTCACCATTTTTGGTTGACTTCCCATCAATAGAAACCTCCCATTTTAGGGTGTATTGGTTTAAATTAGTGAAGTCATAAAGGTTTATAACGGTGAGCTTATTTCCTGAAATATTGGTTTTTATATATTGATAAACCGCTTTAGCTTCAAGGGTTCCGGCTTTATATGAACGGTCAGAAAACACAAGCCCATCACAGCAAAAATTCTTATCATGAGTTTTTTCGCCAAAATCGCCTCCGTATTTTTGAACACCGTCAACCATAGCTACATGGTCAGCCCATTCCCAAATACAACCACCGATAAGACGTGGATATTTATAGATAATATCCCAATAATCCCACACATCGCCGGGTCCGTTCCCCATTGCGTGCGAATATTCACAAAGAAAGAATGGTCTTGAATTCTCTTCCTTGCCCATTTCTTTTACTCGTTCAAGCCCCGTATACATTTCAGAAATAACATCAACATCCGCCTTGTTATCGATAAGCATAGCACCTTCATAATGTACAAGCCTTGAATCATCACGCATTTTTGTCCATTTAATCATGCTATGATGATTTGTTCCGAAGGCACTTTCGTTACCCATCGACCAAAATATTACACATGAGAAGTTTTTGTCACGTTCTACCATTCGTTCGACACGTTCAAGAAACATAGGTTCCCATTCCGCTTGATTTCCAATCCATTCAGGGTTTTCAACGTCATAACCGTAACCTGTATGACGACTTACAAAGCCGTGAGTTTCAATATCCGTTTCATCGACAACATAAAACCCAATCTCGTCACACAGCTCTAAAAAGCGTGGAGTAGGAGGATAATGTGATGTGCGGATGCAGTTTATGTTAAGTTCCTTCATCTTTAAAAGTTCGTTATAAATATCGTCATCACTCAAATAATATCCTTTTGTTGGGTGCGTATCGTGATGATTTACGCCCTTTAGCTTTACAGAAACGCCATTTATTAAAAGTTCACCGATGCTTGAAGTAGAAACTTCACGCATTCCGATTTTTATAGGTATAAACTCATTATTTAAGTTTATGATTGCGGTATAAAGGTGAGGGTTTTCGGCATTCCACAAAACAGGCGAGGATAAGTCCGCAACTTTGTCGCCGTCGTATATGGTGTAATTATTAGAAGAAAGCTCTACACCGTCAGCGTAAATCTTGATGGTTTTTGTGTTAGCTTTAACCTCAATATCTTTAACGTGGTTATGGGTTCTTGACAAAAGATAGACATCACGAAAAATCCCGGATAATCTGAAAAAGTCTTGGTCTTCAAGATAACTTCCGGCACACCATTTATGAACTTTTACGGTAACATTATTAGTACCCGCTTGTGCATATTTGGTGATGTCAAACTCCGCTTGCATATGTGAGCATTGTGACGCACCAACCATTTTGCCATTTATGTATAATTCAAGGCACGGACTCACACCTTCAAAAACGATGTAAAGCGGAGAAGTAACCCAATCTTCATCAAGATTAAAATCTAATGAATATACGCCAAGAGGGTTATCATCAGGTACAAATGGCGGGTCAACCGGGTGCGGATAGTTCGTGTTTGTATAATACGGCTTATCATAGCCGTGCATCTGCCAGTTAGATGGAACGGGAATGCTTTCCCACTCGCTTATTATTGAAGGCTCGTCAATATCCCTTTCAAAATATGCAAAGTTCCAGTCACCGTTTAATAATTTGTATTGCGTAGAAGCGTTTTTGTCGCCCTTTAATGCGGCATCTAAGCTGTCGTATGGCACATAATATGAACGTGCTTTTTCACGGTTTAAAGAGGCCTTAGTTAAGTTTTCATAATCTCTCATAATATTCTCCTGATTTGTAAATAATAATTTAAATTTAAATGCAATATCCATTTTAAAGCCTATATTAACTTATAGTAAATCAAAAGTCAATAGGTAAATTTAAAAACGTTGATTTTTAATAAAAGTTAGCAGTTATTTCATGTTATTTCACATAGGACAAAAAAACTTGTCGTGTTTTAGCAATAACTATTGACTTATTCATAAAAATTGTGTATAATTTTAAAGTATATGAATTTAAAATTGTACAGTCTTAGAGCTTTTAACTCAATTTACTATGTATTTAAACGATTTTATGGACTAAAAAATTTAGGAAGAGGAGGTGCTTAAAATAACTACTTTTGGAATTATATTACTTGTATTTATTGTTTTACTTGCTATAGTAGGTATGTTTGGAGCGTTTAAATACGGCTATTCATACCGCAAGAAATTTGCAGAGCTTAAAATTGGCAGTGCCGAAGAAGAAGCGAACAAAATTCTTGCAGATGCACTTGATAGTGCTGAAAAAGATTCGGAAAATATCAAAAAAGAGAAGTTACTTGAAGCAAAAGAGGAAATACATAAATCGAGAACTGAGTTAGAAACAGAAATCAAAGAACGTCGAAATGAACTTCAAAGACAGGAAAGACGTGTGCAACAGAAGGAAGATACAATAGATAAAAAGACTCAAGCTCTTGAATCAAAAGAAGAAAAGATTCAAGAAAAATTTAAAGAGGCCGAAACGGCACATGAAGAAATTGAAAGAATTAAGAAACTTGAACTTGCACAGCTTGAAAAAACGGCACAATTTACAGTTAATCAGGCAAAAGACGTGTTGCTTAAACAGGTTGAAGACGGCTTAACCCACGAAAAGGCTATGCTAATTAAAAACGTTGAAGAACGTGCTAAAGAAGAAGCGGAAGATCGGGCGAGAAATATTATCACCGGTGCAATACAGCGTTGTGCGGCGGATCACGTTACTGAAACTACCGTGTCTGTTGTGCCATTACCGAACGATGATATGAAGGGAAGGATTATTGGACGTGAAGGTCGAAATATTCGTACACTTGAAACATTAACGGGTATAGATCTTATCATTGATGATACTCCTGAAGCTGTTATACTATCAGGGTTTGACCCTGTTCGCCGTGAAATTGCAAAGCGAACACTTGAAAAGCTTATTACGGATGGAAGAATTCATCCTGCCAGAATTGAAGAAATGGTTGAAAAATCTACAAAAGAAGTTGATAATGTTATAAAACAGGAAGGTGAGCGTGCTACTTTTGAAACAAACGTTCATGGCATACATCCTGAAATGATAAAACTTTTAGGTAGACTTAAATATAGGACTAGTTATGGTCAAAATGTTCTACAGCATTCAATCGAAGTTTCGCATATTGCAGGGCTTATGGCGGCGGAAATCGGTGCAGATGTCACTCTTGCAAAACGTGCGGGATTGTTACATGATATAGGTAAGGCGATTGACCATGAGGTTGAGGGTTCGCATGTTACAATCGGTGGCGATATTGCGAAAAAGTACAAAGAAAATGACAAAGTTATACATGCTATATTGGCACATCATGGAGACATTGAACCATTAACTTTAGAGGCGTGCCTAGTGCAGGCGGCAGACGGAATTTCCGCTGCACGCCCTGGTGCAAGACGTGAGAATTTAGAATCTTACATCAAACGTCTTGAACAATTAGAAGAAATTGCAAACTCCTTTGAAGGGGTTGAACATTCTTTCGCTATACAGGCAGGACGTGAAGTTAGAATTATGGTTAGGTCTGACGTTGTTAATGATGACCAAACTATTTTGATGGCAAAAGAAATCGTTAAGAAAATTGAAGAAGGCATGGAATATCCAGGTCAAATCAAAATTAACGTTATTCGTGAGCTTAGAGCTATAGAATACGCAAAATAATGCATCGTGAATTCAAGAGACGTCCGCATTTTTATGTGGGCGTTTTTTGAGTTTATAGCGGGAAAAGTTAAATTTTCGAGACTTAATATTTTAGGATTCGAAAATAATCACAAATTTGTGTACTCATATTTGTATAATAATTTTGTGATATCTATTTACATTTTGTATAAAAAACTTGACCTTATATGATTAATATTGTATAGTATAGATATAGAATGAAAAAGTATGATTGGGAGGGTAGAATTTGAAATGACAAGGATTTTAATAGTTGTGGATAGCGCTGTATACGGCGGTGTTGAAAAAGTTTTGACTGATATCGCAAATAGTCTTTGCACAGACTATGATATTACTGTTGTTTCTACATATTATAGAGATGAATTTGCCAATCTTTTCGATAAAAGAATTAAATATAAATATATCTTTAAAAAATTTTATTTCCGTATTTACGGAATTATGATGAAAATACCCTCCAATATTCTTCGAAAACTTTTTGTAAAAGGTGAATATGACATTGAAATTGCATTTCAAGAAGGGATTCCTTTTAAATTGGTTTCAATAAGCCATGCACATAAAATAGGGTGGCTTCATAATAACATTGATGTTTATGACGGAAATATGGCGTATGCCAAAAATAGAGAAAAGCTTATAAAAATGTTTAAAAGCTTTTCGGATATAGTATGTGTTTCGGAATATTCTAAAAAGAAAGTTATGTTAAAATATCCAGAACTTGAAAAATCTTTAATAAAGATTTATAACCCTATAAGAAGAGACGAAATAGAAGCTAAGGCGTCAAGAGATGTTTGCTTTAAAAAGACTAAGTTTACCATTTGCGTGGTAGGAAGAATAACAAAAGAAAAAGGCATTTTTAGAATTGTAAATGTTTGCAAAAAGCTGTTGTCAGAAGGCGAAAATTTTGAACTTTTAATAGTTGGGTGTGGGGACGATTTGCCTGCACTTTTAAGTATGGTTGAAAAAGAAGGCTTAAAAGAAAATATAAAGATTAAGGGATTTACGATTAATCCATATCCATATATAAAAGAATCGGATTTATGTGTTTCACCGTCATATAATGAATCCTTTGGCATTTCTCTTGCAGAGGCTATCGTTCTTAAAACGCCTGCTTTAAGCGTTAGAAATGGCGGAGCGGACGATGTTTTAAAAAACGGAATGTATGGAATGATATGTGATAATACGGACGAGGCTTTATATAAAGCGTTAAAAGAAATTTTAAACGATAAATCCGTGTATAGTTCGCTATGTGAAAAGGTCTTGTTATATCAAGACGATTTTTCTATGAAAACGTGCCTTGACCAAATCGAAAATTTATTTAACTAAGGAGAAAATGACATGAAGATTTGTACTGTAACGTTTCAGGCGGCGATTAACTATGGTGCCGTTCTTCAAACGTATGCACTCCAAAGGGTTTTTAAAGATATGGGACATGAATGTGATGTTTTAAATTATGAATGTCCAGCCATTAAAAAAGCCGATATTTCTTTTGATAAAGCCTACATTAAAAATATTAAAAATTTAAATATAAGTGGGGGTAATAATATGTTTAAGCAAAAAGTATTAGCGGTATTAACAAGTGCTGTTTTAGTAGGAAGTTTAGCTGTAGGGTGTGGAAAAGATTCGGGATCGGATTCAG